>JAEUJG010000620.1 GCA_016794765.1 Spirochaetaceae bacterium
CCCTTCCATTGAATCGGTCGACCAGTGTAGCACGGCTGTCCGAAGCTGTAACGATGTTTCATGTCTGGCGGTGTATAGTTGAAAAATTTTGTTGCGTTTCGCAAAAAAGCGGTCAATAATGCCGTCCATGGTCGCAACCTCATCCAGCCATCGCGTTCCAAGCCTCGTCGAGAAGATCGGCCAAATGCTCGTCGTCGGCTTCCCTGAAGGCCGCGAGGGTTTTGCGAAGCTCGAGGCCGCGGTGGGCGATTTCGCCGCGGGCAACGTCATCCTCTTTACGCGCAACATGGGTGCGGCCCGATCCACGTGGGAACTGGTGCGCGACGTCCGCGCCCTCGTGGAGGGCCGGACCGGCATCGTTCCCTTCGTCTGCGTGGACCAGGAGGGCGGGACGGTCGTCCGGCTCCGCAACGGGGTCACGCCCGTGCCCGGGGCGATGGCGCAGGCGGCCGCGGTGGGCGGCGGGAGCTTCTCCCTCGCCGACGTGCGCGGCCTCGGGCGCCTCGTGGGAAGCGAGCTCCTCGCCCTGGGCATCAACTGGAATCTCGCCCCCGTCGCGGACGTGAACGTGAATCCGTCGAATCCGGTCATCGGCGTCCGGAGTTACGGGGAGGATCCCCGCAAGGTGGCCGATCTCGCCGCGGCCTTCGCGGCGGGCCTCGGCGACGCGGGCGTGCTCGCGGCCGCCAAGCATTTCCCCGGGCACGGCGACACCGCCGTTGATTCCCATCTCGGCATGCCGCTGGTGCCCCACGACTTGCGGCGCCTCGAGGCGGTGGAACTTCCGCCGTTCCGCCGCCTCATAGCGGAGGGCGTCGCCGCGGTGATGACGTCGCACGTTCGTTTCCCCGCCGTGGAGCCCGACGAGCTTCCCGCCACCCTGTCCCGCCGCGTGATCCAGGGGCTCCTGCGGGAGCGGCTGGGCTTCAAGGGGCTCGTGTGCACGGACTGCATGGAGATGAAGGCGGTCTCCGGTCTCATGCCCGAAGCCGCGGTTCGGGCCGTCAAGGCCGGAGTCGACCTCATCGACATCAGCCATACCCTGGAGCTCCAGCGCGCCTCCGCGCGGGCCATCCTTGAGGCCGTGCTCTCCGGTGAAATCCCCGAGTCCCGCATCGACGAATCCTGGGCGCGGATAGCCGCCGCCAAGGCCCGCCTCAAGGCGCCGCCGGCGAGCTGGGAGGAGTCCGAATCCCTCCTCGCGACCGCCGCCTCCCTCGATTTTTCGCGGCGCCTGTCCCACGCCTCAATATCGCTCATCGCGCCGGGAAAGGGCTTCCCCCTCGCGCCCGGCTCCCTCTACGTCGATGTCGAGCCCGCCAACCTCACCGGCGCCGAGGACGGTTCCGGCGGGCGCGGCGCCGTCGCCGATTCGCTGCGCGCGTTGGCCGGAACGGGCGGCGCGCCCGAGGTCGGCGTCCTGTCCCTCCCCCTCGACCCGGAGCCCTCCGCGGTGGCGGCCGTCCTGGCGGAGGCCGCGGGACGCGACGTCGCGGTGGGGACCTACGACGCGTTCCGGCATCCCGGCCAGGCCGAGCTCGTGCGCGCCCTCGCCGCGGCGGCGGAGCGCGGCGGGAAACGCTTCGCCGTCATGTCGATGCGCAGTCCCTACGATCTCCGCCTCTTCCCCGAAATCGAGGCCCGGGGCGCGGCCTTTTCCTGCGCCTACGAGTACACGCCGCTCTCCGCGCGGAGCGCGGCGGAGTTCATGCTCGGGCTCGCGCCCGCGGCGGGCCGCTGTCCCGTTTCGGCTTCGTCCCGGGGCCACGCCTAGTTCTTCGCGGCCGGGCCTCGCCCGGTCGATCGCATAGGAGGTATGTAATGCGGAAAC
>JAEUJG010000020.1 GCA_016794765.1 Spirochaetaceae bacterium
ATCGCAGTCCGCGCAGGGAGGGGGATAGTCGCCCTCGATATGGAGGCGGTGATGGCTTTCGCCCGCCGCCCAGGCCTCGGCGAGCCTCTGGCCGATCGCCTCGGCGCCGCCGTCGGCCGCGCCGTCCGCCGCCCCGTCCGCCGGCCCCTCCGGGAAGAGTTTCCCGAGGACGATCTCGTTCCGCGCGCAGTCGCGGAAGAGGGGAACGGTCCCGTCGAGGAGGATGGCGAGATCGCGCTTCAGGTGCCAGCAGGGCCGCCGCGTCAGGGGAGAGAGGTCCGTCACCTTGCGGGGCGGCAGGAGGCCGGCGAAGGTCGAGTACTTCTGGACGATGACGTTGTCCGTCCTTTTTTTCCAGCCGCGCCAGAAGTCCTCCAGGGCCGCCTCGTTGTCGACGGCGCGGAGGGTCTGAACATGGGCGCTCCGCGGGAACAGGCCGAGGAGAAGCTCGGCCGTCGCGTGGGCCTCCTCGAAGCCGGGACCGCGGAGCCGGGCGTAGAGTTCGGGATCGGAGGCGTCGAGGGAGACCACCCAGTGAAGTCGTGGGGAAACCGCCCTCCCCTCGCCTTGCGCGGCGGCTGAGCCCCAGCGCGCGGCGAGGCGCTCCAGGGTCGCGGGCTTCCAGCCGATGCCGGAGGTCTCCACGATGAGGCAGAGGCCGGGGTGGGACAGGGTCGCCTCCACGAGGCCCTCGAGGTCGGGGTGGAGCGAAGGCTCGCCCCAGAGTGACAGGTCGATGACGGCGTCGCCCGAGAAGGCGGCGACGGCCTCCATGAGGGCGGCGTAGCGCCGGGTCGGCATGAAGTCGCGCCGGGCCAGGACTTCGCCCCCGACGAGGGGATAGGGACAGAGGGCGCAGGCTTGGGGACAGCCCCCCGCCACCTGGACCTGGACGAAGGCCGGCAGTGTCCGCTGGAGCTCGAGCCTTTCGGGGATGACCGCGAGCGCCGTCTCCGCGTCGGCGACGCCGGCGGCGAGGAGACGCTCCACGAGAAGGAAGTTCCGCTTCGTGTCGCAGGCCAGGGCCAGGCGGAGGTCGCGGAGATCCTTGGGGGAGATTTCCGTCTCGATGTCGAAGGAGTTGATGTCCTTCTGGACGAGGGCAAAGAGCCAGCCTCTTTCGGGCTCGAGGGGGTGGCGGTCGGCGAGGAGGCGGAGCGCGGGCAGGGCGCGCGGATGGAGGATCTCCGCGGCGAGGCCGAGGGGAAAGCCGTCGGCGAAGGAATAATCCGCGCGATAGCGCCTGAAGTTCGCGAGCATCTTCGCGGCGAGGGCCCGGTCGAGGAAGGGCTCGTCGGCCCGGAGGAGAACGAGCGCCTCGATGGCGCCTTCCCCTTCCCCGAAGGAGGCGGCGAAGGACTCGGCGCTCTCCAGGATGGCCGCGGGAGTCCAGGCCTCGCGGCGCTCGCGGCGGAAAGGCCCCGCCGGCAGGGCTTGCGGCCCTTCGAGGACGAGGGCGCCGGCGAAGTCCGGCAGGGAAGCCGCGAAGCCGAGGGCTCGCTCGTAGGCCGAGAGGCCTCCGGCCAAAGGCTGCAGGGCAAGTTCGGTCGCCGATCCGGCGTAGACGAGGGCAGCTGTTCTCATAGTCACTCCCGATTATCGGCGCAATCGGCCCCGCCCTTACGCCCTTCCACCGCCGCCGATTGAAATTATATTAAGCTCACCTTCGGAAAAAACTACGGATTGGGTATTGAATTGAAGCGCGACACAATATATTGTATCCCTAGTTCATCAAGTGTGCCAGTGCCAAGGCCGGCCCCGCAGGAGGAATCTCGTGAAATTCGACCGTCTCTTTACCAAAAAAGGCAAGGGCCCCTACGAGGGCATTCGCTGGGAAACCCGAAAAAGCGAGATCCGAAATCCCGACGGCCGCGCCGTTTTCCAGCTCGACGGCCTGGTCGTTCCCTCCTCCTGGAGCCAGATAGCCGCCGACATCATCGCCCAGAAGTACCTCCGCAAGGCCGGCGTGCCCGCGGACAAGGCCGAGGCCTGGAAGAGCTTTGTTCCCGCCGGCCAACAGGGCGCCGCGTCGCTCCAGGGCGCGGCCCCGCCCAAGCCCG
This sequence comes from Spirochaetaceae bacterium, assembly GCA_016794765.1. Taxonomy (GTDB): domain Bacteria; phylum Spirochaetota; class Spirochaetia; order Treponematales; family Rectinemataceae; genus JAEUJG01. The sequence continues at coordinate 2,061 of JAEUJG010000020.1, forward strand.
GCGCCGAGTACGACGCGCGGCAGGTCTTCCACCGCCTGGCCTACACCTGGACGCTCTGGGGCAAGGAGGCGGGCTACTTCGACGCGGAAGAGGACGAGTCCGCCTTCTACGAAGAGCTGCTTTACATGCTGGCCCACCAGATGGCCGCGCCGAACAGCCCCCAGTGGTTCAATACCGGCCTCCACGCCGTCTACGGCATCGAGGGACCGGCCCA
>JAEUJG010000031.1 GCA_016794765.1 Spirochaetaceae bacterium
CCAGGTCGCCGTCGTGGAGACTCCCTTCCGGGATCTCGGCGCCGAAGGCCAGGACGCGGGAGCCGCCCTCGTGGTCGAGTACGAGGCCGGGACCGGCGGCCAGCTGTCCCTGGCCGCGCCGGGCGCTCCGCCGCGCACCGTCCGCTTGAGGACGGCCGGCGCCAAGCTCGTCCTCCCCGCCGCGCTGTTCCCGGACGGTTGCGCCTCGCTCGAGCTCCGCGCGCCCGGAGCGCTCCGGCTCCGCTCCGTCGCCGCGCGGCGCCTCCCCGCCGAGGAACTCGAGCTCCTCGACCTCGGCGCGATCCTCGACCTGCCGGCCCGCGACGCGGGCGCCGATTTCGACCTCTACCGCTGGGATCTCCTGCCCACGGTCCTCGTGTTCGACTTCAAGGATTATGCGACACAGGACCGCTACCTCAAGCGCCTCGCCTTCTTCGTGGAGAAGAAGGGCTTCAAGGGACGCCTCGCCCCCGACGCGGAGATAGCCGGGCTGCACGGCTGGAACGCCCACGACTACCGCACGGAAGACCTGGCCGCCTTCTTCGAGGCCGCCCGGGCCAGCTCCTTCCCGCTCCTCCGCGAAGAACGCGAGCTCGCCGGCATCCTCGCGGCCCGCGGCCTCATCCGCGAAAAGGGCGGCCGCTTCGAGGCCGGAGAGGGTGCCCTCATCTCCATCACCCGCGAATCCGCGACCTATCTCCGCAGCATGTTCGTGACGCACGAATCGACCCACGCGATATTCTTCGCGGACGCGGAGTACCGGGCTTTCGTGGTCGCCGCCTGGGCGGCCGTCCCGGCCGAGGAAAAGTGGTTCTGGAAGCTGTATTTCGGTTGGATGAACTACGACACCGCGAACGCCTATCTCATGGCCAACGAATTCCAGGCCTATCTCCTGCAGCAACCCCTGTTCAAGGTGGAGGAGTACTTCACGAAGGTGTTGCCGCCGCGGCTCCTCGAAAACCATCCCGAACTGGCGCCGCGCATCGAGGCCTACATGGAGGAGTTCGGCGCGAGCTTCGCGCTCCGGGCCGCCGAGCTGGAAGGCTACCTCTCGCGCAAGTACGGAATCCTGGCCGGCCGGGCCCACTTCGTGCAGTAGGCGGCGGCCCCGTTTCCGCGTCCCTGCGGCCGTCGCGAGGGGCGGCGGCCGGCCCGCCGCCTCGGCCCGCCGCCGGTTATCCCTCCTAGCGCGCGGCTTCCAGCGCCTCGGCGATCTCCCGAAGGGCCCAGGCCCGCGTCTCCTCAAGGAGCTCGGCGGGGCCCTCGATGACGCCCCGCGCCGACACCGTCGAGGACGACACCGGCGCCGGCGCTCCGGCAGGTCCTGCCGATCCGGCCCCGGCTTGCCGCCCCGCGTGGCCGGCCGCGCGCTGGAGGGCGCTGGCGCTCGGGAGCAGGGTGGTCCAAAGGTCGCGCGCCTCCGCCGGAAGCGAGCTCAGGTACACCGAAGCGGGTTCGCGCGGCGCCGGCAGGGCGGCCAGTTCCTTGGCATAGTCCTCCAGGAAGCCGGCGGCGCTCGTGGTGGCCGGACCGGCCGCGAAGAGCTCCCGCCGGCGGGGTCCCCGTCCGGTCTTGGGCGGAATGCGGATCTCCACGCCCCTCCCGCGGAGCGGCCGCACGTCGAGGTTCGAGGCGGCGGCGAAGCGCTCCAAATGCTCGCGGTAGGCGACGAGGGGTTTCGTGACAAAGCGCGCGTAGGCCTTTCCCCCGGCGTCCCGGTCCTCCTCGCGGAAGACGGAGGTGTTCCTGAAGATGAAGCCGGAAAACAGGCTCTCAGAGGGAGAGAAACGCCCGCTGCGTTGGTCGAAATAATCGTAGATGTAGGTTCCCCGCGCGTAGCTCTTGCCGTCGGGGTAGGAAAAATCCGCGCCGAGGAGGAGGGCCGATTCCGCGCCGAGCGCCTCCGCGAGGGAGAGCGCCGCGTGGGTCACGTTGCCGCCCGAGGTGTCCAGCGCGGGAAAGCGCCGGAAACGCGAGGAGAGGTAGGCGCAGAAGGGGTGTCCCGAACTGAAGAAGCGGACCGAGTCGGTGAGGCGCGCGAGTCGGTTGGGAGAGGCCAGGTCGAGGACCAGGGGCACCTTGGCCGGGATGCCCTTGATGAAATGGTAATAGCTGATCGCCTGGCAGTCGATGGAGACCACTGCGTCGGGCGTG
>JAEUJG010000033.1 GCA_016794765.1 Spirochaetaceae bacterium
TCGACCGCGCGGTGGCGACCCTTACGGGCGCGTTTAGCGGCGATCCCTGCCTCATGCACCTTCTGGATTCGACAAGCTACGATCCGGAGAAGGCGAAGCACATCCACCGCTATTCGGTCCGGCTGGGCCTGCGCTACGGCCACGCCTTCCTGACCGGTGAGGAGGCGGAAGGCGTCGCGATTTGGATGCCGCCGGGGCGCTCGAGCGCGACGACCTGGATGTTCCTCCGCTCCGGCGGCCTCTCCCTGGCAAAGACGGTGGACCCCGGCGTCATCGACCGGATGCGCCGCTACGGCGACTATTCCGAGGAATTGCACCACCGCGCCATCACCGCGCCGCATTGGTATCTCCTGTCGGTGGCCGTCGACCGGGCGCACCAAGGAAAGGGCTTTTCGAAGAGGCTCCTTGAACCCGCCCTGGCCCATTTCGACGGCCGGGGGGAAGCCTGCTATCTCGAAACCCACAATCCGAACAACGTGGACTTCTACGAGAATCTCGGGTTCGAGGTCGCTTGGATCGGCTGCCTGCCCGGCACGCGGACGACCCATTGGAGCATGCTGCGGCAGGCGCGCCGGACGGCGGGGAGGGCGTGACGCCGACGCCGCCGGACAAGCTCCGGCTCGAAACCAGCCGCCTGGTCCTCAGGGCCTTCAGGCCGGAGGACGGGGACGGCCTCTTCGAGTACCTCTCGCTCCCGGAGACCTACCTATACGAACCCGGCGAGCCGCTCTCGCGCCGGGAGGCCGCGGCTTCGGCGGCCGAAAGGGCGGGCGACGAACGCTTCCTGGCGGTTGAATCGAAGGAGGAAGGCTCCCTGGTCGGGCACCTCTATTTCAGCCGAATGGAGCCCGCGGAGTTCCTCGCCTGGGAACTGGGGTTCATCTTCAACCCACGTTGCCACAACCGCGGTTTTTGCACGGAAGCTTCGGGGAAGATCCTGGAACACGCATTCAGCGACCTGGGCGCTCACAGGGTGAACGCCTACTGCAATCCACGGAACATCGCGTCCTGGCGCGTGCTGGAAAAGCTCGGCATGCGCCGGGAAGGCCATTTTCGCCAAAAAGCCTTCTTCCGGCGCGACGCCGACGGCCGGCCGCTCTGGCACGACTGTTTCGCCTTCGGCATCGTGGAGGACGAGTGGAAAAGGCCCTGAGAGGCCGAGAGGCTTCCGGAGCGCCTAGCGGCGCGATGAAACGACCGCCCCGCCGCCGATACCCGGAGTTGGCGTTTTTTAGACCTTTCAACCGCGAAGGAGCGAGAATGAATTTAGAGTTGAGGCTTGAGAAGCAGGGAGACCGGCGGACCGTGGAGGAACTGACCCGCGCGGCGTTCTGGAAAGAGGAGAACATCGAGCGGTCGGGCATCGGCTGCGACGAACATTATCTGGTTCATACCCTGCGCGATTCGGCCGATTTCCTGCCCGAACTGGATTTCGTCGCGGTGGCGGAGGGGGAAATCGTCGGCAACATCATGTACAGCCGCGCCTTCGTCGAGCGGCATGACGGCGGCATCCACCGGGTGTTGATTTTCGGGCCGCTCAGCGTGGCGCCCAAACACCAGAACAAGGGAATCGGAGGGGCCTTGCTGAGGCATTCACTGAAAAAGGCCGCCCGACTCGGTCACGGCTCGGTCATCATCTTCGGCCATCCCGGATACTATCCCCGATTCGGCTTCAAGGAAGCCGGCGCGTTCGGCATCACGACCTCCGAGGGCAAGAACTTCCCCGCGTTCATGGCCATGGAGCTCATGTATGGGGACCTGGACGGCGTCGGAGGCCGCTTCCACGCATCACCCTGTTTCATGATCGACCGCGGGAAGGCGAAAGCCTTCGAGGCCGCCTTCGCGGCGGCG
>JAEUJG010000045.1 GCA_016794765.1 Spirochaetaceae bacterium
CGGAAGGCCGCTCGTCACGAGATCGGGCACGGCTTCCCGCTTGGGCAGGATCAGCGTGAGGGGGCCTGGCCAGCGCCCTTCCATCAGCGCCCGCACCCTGGCCGTAGGAACGTAGGCGACGCGCTCCACCATTTCGAGGTCAGGCACGTGGACGATGAGGGGATCGAAGCTGGGCCGCGCCTTGGCCTCGAAGACGCGGGCCACGGCCCGCGTGTCGAAGGCGTTCGCGCCGAGGCCGTAGACGGTCTCCGTGGGGATGGCGACGAGGAGGCCGCGGGCGAGGGCTTCGCCGGCGCGGCGGATGTTGTTTTCCGAAGGCGCGATGATTTCCATAGGCGAAACGATGATACGCCCAAGGCGGGCTTCGCGGCAACTGGGCAGGATTCCGCGCCGCCGCGAGGGACGCCGTAACCGGCGCGGCGCTTCACCGCGCCGCCACGCGCCGCCGCGCGCCGCGCCGCCCCGCGGCGCCTACTTGCCGGAGAGGTAGGCTTCGGGCCCCTCCGCCTCAAGCCGGACGGCCTTGGCCTGGACCTCGGCCTCCAGTTTGGCCGCGTAGTCCTCGAGCCGGCGCGCCAACCCGGGCCGCGAGGTCGCCAGGATGCGCGCCGCCAGGAGTCCGGCGTTCCGCGCGCCGTCCACGGCGACGGTCGCGACGGGGATGCCGGGGGGCATTTGGACGATGGAAAGCAGGCTGTCGAGGCCGTCCAGGGTCTTCGTGCGCACGGGAACGCCGATGACGGGCAGGCGGGTCATGCTCGCCACCATGCCGGGCAGGTGGGCCGCGCCGCCGGCGCCCGCGACGATCGCCTCGAGCCCGCGCGCCGCCGCTCCCCGCGCGTACTCGACGAGGCGGGCCGGCGTCCGGTGGGCGGAGACGATCGTCGTCTCGGCGGCGACGCCGAGCTCCGCCAGCATCCTCGCGGCCTCCGCCATGACGGGGAGGTCGGAATCCGAACCCATGATGACGCCCACGAGGGGACCGCCGTTCTTCGCGCTTTCCATGGCGGGATGGTACCCCGCCGCGGCCGCGATGGGAAGAGGCGGCGAGGGTCGGCCTTGCGGCACCGCGTCGCGACGCCGTTTTTCGGCGCGGCTTTACGGCGCCGCCGCGCCGCCTATACTTGAGGCATGGAGGCCGTCAGCATGGAACTCATCGCCGACAAGCAAGCGCGGGCCGCGAGCGTCAAGGCCATCATGGCCTTCCGCTTCCTGAGCGACGCGGAGACCGCGGACCTCCTCGGCGTCGCGGAGCTCGCGACCTACGAGGAGGGCGAGCCCGTCGTGGAAGAGGGCGAAATCAGCCCGCATTTCTTCGGCATCCTCGAGGGCACGGTCGGCGTCACGGTGCGGGAGCCCGAGGGCGGCCAGGTCTACGTCAACTCCCTCGGCGCCGGCGACATGTTCGGCGAGGCGGGCATCTTCACGAGCGTGCCCCGCACCGCGACCGTCTCCGCCCTCGCGCCCGCGACGATCCTGCGCCTCCATCGGCGCGAGCTCGCCGCCTTCCTGGAACGGCATCCGGCGGCCGGCAACAAGATCCTCCTCGTCATAATCTACGGACTCCTCCGCAAGCTCAAGCTCGTCAACCGCGAGCTAGCCTACGAGCGGAAGTCCGACATGAGGCAGGAGGACGTGGACGCCATGGTCGAAAGCCTTTTCGGCGAGAAGGGCTGAGCTTCGCCCCGCCCGGCCTTGA
>JAEUJG010000079.1 GCA_016794765.1 Spirochaetaceae bacterium
ATCCCGTGCTCGCCCCTATCGCGGCGAGCACTGTCCCCGAACTACCTTCGAGTACCTTCGAGCACTGTCCCCAAGTAATCTGCGGCAAAACCCTAGCCCACCCATCCTTTTTCCGTGGTACTATTCCGGCAGAGGAGCAAGCATGGACCTTTCCGCCATCGAACCACGCCCGCTTTGGGCTCATTTTTTCTCGATCTGCGCGATTCCGCACCCCTCGCACCGCGAAAAGGCGCTTGCCGACTGGGTTCTCGCTTGGGCCGCCGAACGGGGCATCGAGGCGATCCGCGACTCGGGCGGCAATGTCATCCTTAGAAAACCGGCGTCCAAGGGACGGGAAAAAGCGCCCGGAATCATCTTCCAGGCCCACCTCGACATGGTTTCCCAGGCCGCTTCGGGCTCCGGGCACGATTTCGCCCGCGACCCGATCCGACCGCGCCCCGATCCCGCCAATCCCGGCTGGATTTCGGCAACCGGCACGACGCTCGGCGCCGACAACGGCATCGGCGTCGCGGCGGCCCTCGCGTTCATGGAGGACAAGAGCCTCGTCCACGGCCCCCTCGAGTGCCTCTTCACGCTCAACGAGGAGGACGGGATGGGCGGCGCCCGCGAGGTCAAGCCCGACGCCCTTCGAGGCTCCATCCTCCTCAACCTCGACGGGGAGGACGACACGGAGCTCTGCATCGGTTGCGCCGGCACCCTCCGGGTTCGGGGCGAGCGTGAAATCGCCCTGGCGGCGGGAACGGCGGACTTCCGCTGGTTCGAGCTCCGCGTCTCGGGACTCCTCGGCGGCCACTCGGGCGTCGACATCGACAAGGGCCGCGGAAACGCCAGCCTTCTCCTCTGTCGTGCCGCGGCCGCGGCCCCCGGCGCGAGGCTCGCGCTCTTGGAAGGCGGCACCGCCTCCAACGCGATCCCCCGCGACGCGCGCGCGCTTATCGGATTCGCCCCCGCGCACCAGGAGAAGTCCCTCGCCCTGGTCCAGGCCGAGGCGAAGGCGATCGCCGCCGAACTCGCCGCGCACGATCCGGGCTTCGCCTTCGCCGCCGCGGAAGCGCCGGCCCCCGCCGCGGCTCTTTCCCCCGAGGACAGCTCGGCCTTGCTCCGCGCCGTCGTCGGTCTGCCGAACGGCCTTTTCGAGATGGAGCCCGACATGCCCGGACTCGTGCGCTCGTCGTGCAATCTCGGCGAGCTGAGGCTGGGACTGGCGCCCGCCAAGGAAGCGACGGCCGGCCGGGTCGGTTTCCACGCCCTCGTCCTCGTGCGGAGTTCCGTGGAGGCTGAAAAGGAACGCATCGCCGCCGGAATCGAGGCGGCCCTCGCCGCCTACGGCGCGTCAACCAGCCGTCCTTCGGAGGCGCCCGCCTGGACTCCCGACGTGAAGAGCCCCCTTCTTGCCCTGGCGCGGACCGCGTACGCCGAGGTGACAGGCGCGGAGGCGGCCATCCGCGCGACGCACGGCGGCCTCGAGTGCGGCCTCTTCCGGCCGCGCTTCCCGCATTGGGACATGATCTCGCTCGGACCGAACATCCGCTATCCCCACTCCCCCGACGAGCGGGTCGAGGTTGCTTCCGTCGAACGCTTTTACCGTTTCGCGCGCTCGCTCGTGGAGAAGCTCGCGGGCTTGTAGCCCGAGGGCGCGGAACTCCGCCAAGCCGAAGGGAATCCCCGTCCGGGCTTGGCGGGCCAAGGGCGGCGATGTCGGAAAACCTCCGGCATCGCCGTACCTTTATCTGGCAAGGGCTCTTCGTCGGCGGATCGTCAACGGCCTATTTCCCGAGTTTTTCGCGCACGAACTCCCGCACCGCCTCCACTTCGAATCCGGAGCCGGGTGCGTGGGCGGCCACCTTGAGCTGCTCGCCGAGGCGGGCGGGATCGAGCTTGAAACGCTCCGCGAAGGCCTCCTTGGGAATGCCCGTCGCCTCCGCGACGCCGGCCCAGGTGTCCGAGCCCTTGATGGCGGAAGCGTCGAAGAAGGCGATGCCGCCCGCCGCCTCGACTTCCTGCTCGATGCTCTTCACCGTCCACGTGAAGCCGCCGGCCACCGTCGCGCCGCCGATGACGAGGGCGAAGACGGCGACGAGGATGGCCACGCGCCCCTTGGGACCGATGCGCCGGCCGCGGGGCCCCTCTATCACCAGGGTATTCTTGACCGGGCAGGCGTTGACGCAGGCATCGCAGTCGAGACACTCGGCAGAAGTCACCGTCTCCAGCGCGGAGACCTTGATGTTGGCGGGGCAAGCCTTGTCGCAGAGGCCGCAATCGACGCAAGCCGCCGCGTCGCGCTTGATCTTGAAAAGGCCGAGCTTGGAAAAGGGCGTCAGGGCCGCGCCCATGGGACAGAGGTACTTGCAGAAAAAGCGCTCGTAGAAGAAGGAGCCCGCGAGGCTTACGACCAGCACGAGGAGGCCGACGAGGAAACCCGTGAGGAGCTCGGCGGAAAAGAGGTGCTGGTAGGCGGCCCAAGGATCGTAGGGACGGATGACGAGTTCCCCGAGAGCGAAGGTCAGGACGAGGACGAGGGCCAGGACAAGGTACTTGAGATAGCGAGCGGTGCCGTCCAGCCTCTTCGGCAACTCGAGCCGCTTGCCGAGGATCTTTTTCCCGAGGAAGCCGAAACCGTCTTGAAGGGCGCCGAGGGGGCAGAGCCCGCCGCAGAAGCTCCGACGGAGGACCAAGGCGGCGGCAAGGACGGCCGCCAGGACAAAGAAGCTCGACCAGGCGATCTTGGCGAGAAGGGAGCCCCCGGCGAGGAGGGCATAGGCCGATTCGAGCCCGCCGAAGGGACAAAGGGCGTCCACGCCGACGGGCTTCACGCCGCCGAATTGGTGGAGGAGGCCCGCCGCGGTGACGAGGGCGAGGGACAGTGCCAGGACCGCCGCCCGGAGGGCGCGGTTGGACTTGCGGGTCTTGGCGTTGCTTGCTGACATTCGATGCTCCTGTTCTTGGTCGTGTTTCGCGCAATAGCGGCGCCGCCGATCTGTTTGGGGTCGGCGGCGCCGAAGAGATCAATGGAATCGCTGTCCGGGCGACCGGAAGAAATCCGGTTGCTAACTTTTGGACTCGATGAGGTCGCGCATTTCCACAAACTGCTCCTTGGTGATCTCGCCCTCGGCGAAACGTTCGGCGAGGCGTTCGACCGCGCGGGAGAGGTCTGTCCCTCCTCCGGTCCCTCTTCCGGGGACAGTGCTCGATTCTCGTAGGCCGCCGGCGAGGCGGGAATCGCTTCTTTTCAGGGCTCGGACGATCGCGAAGGTCGCGAAGCCGATGGCGAGGAGCGCGAGTCCCCAGCCGATGAGCATGGGCCAGGGAAATCCGAAGGTGGCGGGTCCATAGCCGCCGAATCCATTATAGCCGTGCATTAGCACCTCCATATATTCTGTTATACATATGCAAATTGCGTGCCAAGTTGCTTGAGATGGCTTTCTTGTTGTCCTGCAAGGGATTGCTGTTTTGGTGCCGGAGCCTGCCTTCGCCGACACTGGGAAGTATTTACCCAACATGAGAAACAAGGAGCCGAAAAAAAACAAAAGGCCGAGGCGGATCACTCCGCTCGGCCTTCTCGGGAAGAAAGCAAACCGCGCTAGGCGCGGAGGTCGATGAGGCGCTTGACGAAGGTGAAAACCTCGTCGAAGGAGGCTTGGTCCTTGACCGCGAACTGCACGGGCAGGCCTTCGGGGAATTTCTCGGCGTCCTCGATGGCGTGCCGGGTCGAATCCCGGATGTCCATAGCGAGGAACTCCTCCCGCTCGCCTTCGGTCATCGAAAAGCCGAGCTGGAAATAGCCGGAGAAGACGATGATCCAATACAGCGGTTTCTTGCGCCGCGTCACCTTGAGGGACCAGCCGTAGCGCCGGTTGTAGTATTTCCATTCCTTGACGCAGTCATCGGTGTACTCGTCGAGGGTTGCGTAGAGGGGATAGGTCTTGGCCAGGGCGACCTTGATCGCCGGATCCCTCGGCATCTCGGCCTTCACCACGAAATAGCGCTGTTCCATCGGGTCAATCCTCTCCGCGCTTCAAGCGCTCGATCTCGTCGCGTATGAGGGCCGCCGCCTCGAATTCCAGGTTCTTGGCGTGTTCGAGCATCTCGCGCTCCAGCGCCTTGACGAGGGCCCTCTTCTGCTCCGGCACGAGGAGGTTGTGCGCCCCTTTCAGCACCGCGATCTCCGTGGCGGTCGTCTCCACGCGCTCCTCGTGGTGCCGCTCGAGGATGTCGCTCACCGCCTTCCTGATGGTGGTGGGCGTGATGCCGTGCTCCTCGTTGTAGCGGACCTGCACCTCGCGCCGCCGCGCGGTCTCGTCGATGGCGGCGCGCATCGCGTCGCTCACCTTGTCGGCGTACATCACGACGGTGCCGGCTGCGTTGCGCGCCGCGCGGCCGATGATCTGGATGAGGCTCGTCGCCGAGCGGAGGAAGCCGATCTTGTCCGCGTCGAGGATGGCGATGAAGGAAACCTCGGGCAGGTCGATGCCCTCGCGGAGGAGGTTGATGCCCACGAGGACGTCGTAGTCGCCCTGGCGGAGGGCCTTGAGGATCTCGACGCGCTCGATGGTCTCGACCTCGCTGTGGATGTAGCGCACCTTGAGCCCCAGGCCGGAGAGGTATTCAGTGAGCTCCTCGGCCATGCGCTTCGTGAGCGTCAGGATGAGGCTCCGCTCGCCCGCGGCGATGCGTTGCCTGACCTCGGCGTAGATGTCCTCCATCTGCCCCTCGGAGGGACGGATCTGGATTTCCGGATCGACGAGGCCGGTCGGCCTGATGAGCTGCTCCACCGGCGGGCCTGACTTCTCGAGCTCCTCGGGCCGCGGAGTCGCCGACACGTAGATCACCTGTCCCGTGAGGCGTTCGAACTCCTCGTACTTGAGTGGCCGGTTGTCGAGGGCCGAGGGGAGGCGGAAGCCGTAGTCGACGAGATTCTGCTTGCGCGCGCGGTCGCCCGCGTACATCGCGCCGATCTGGGGGAGGCTCACGTGCGACTCGTCGACGAAGGTGATGAAGCCCGGCGGGTAATAGTCGAGGAGCACCGAAGGCGGCGCCCCGCGCCCGCGGCCCGAGAGCGGGCCCGAGTAGTTTTCGATGCCGGGGCAGTAGCCCATCTCCTCGAGCATCTCGAGGTCGTACTCCGTGCGGGCCTTGAGCCGCTGGGCCTCGACGAGCTTGTTCGCCGCCAGGAGGGTCTCGTGCCGCTCTTCGAGCTCGGCTCGGATGGCGGCGAGGGTCCGGTGGATCTGGTCCTCCGGCATGACGAACTGCTTGGCGGGATAGATCACCGCGGCGTCGAGCTCCTCGAGGATCTGGCCCGAGATCGGCTCGAAGCGGCGGATGCGCGCCACGCGGTCGTAGTCGAGCTCGATCCGGTAGGCTTCCTTGACGTAGGCCGGATAGACTTCGAGGACGTCGCCGCGGAGCCTGAAGCGGCCGCGCTCGAGGATGGCGTCGTTCCGCTCGTACTGGAGGGAAACGAGGCGGCCCTTCACCTTGTCCACGTCGATCTCCTCGCCGACGGCGAGGTCGAGCTTCATCTCCCGGTAGACCTCGGGCGTCGCGAGGCCATAGATGCAGGAGACGGTCGCGACGATGATGACGTCCTTGCGCTCCATGAGGCTCCGCGTCGCGGAGAGCCGCATGCGGTCGATCTCCTCGTTGATGTTCGAGTCCTTCTCGATGTAGAGGTCGCGCGAGGGGACGTAGGCCTCGGGCTGGTAGTAGTCGTAGTAGGAGACGAAGTACTCGACGGCGTTCTCGGGAAAGAAGGCCTTGAACTCGCGGTAGAGCTGGGCCGAGAGGGTCTTGTTGTGCGAGATCACGAGGGCCGGGCGCTGGGCCGCCTCGATGACCTTGGCCATCGTGAAGGTCTTTCCTGAGCCCGTGACTCCCTTGAGGGTCTGCCAGCGCTTCCCCTCCTCGAGGCCGCGGGCCAGGGCGGCTATCGCGGCCCCCTGGTCTCCGGCGGGTCCGTAGGGGGCGACAACCTTGAAGGGGCGCATGCTACTCCTTCGTGTACTTGGAGCGGTCGGCCAGGACCACCTCGGCGACGACGCGCTTGCCGCCGCGCCAGTACTCGACGGCGACGCGGTCCCCCGGCTTGTTGTCCTCGAGGGCCGAGTAGAGGTCGGCCATCGTGGAAACCTTCATGCCGTCGACGGCGGTGATGATGTCGCCGCCGACGTAGAAGACCGAGCGGCCGTAGCGCACCGCCGTGCCGCCGCCGCGGACGCCCGCGCGGTCGGCGTTGCCGCCCTTCTTGGCCTGCGAGACGAGGAGGCCCTTGTCGACGGCCGCGGCGTAGCCGTTCTGCTTCATGTAGTCGAGGAGCTCGGGAAAGAGCTGGACGGGCTCCATCTCGATCCAGCCGCGCTTGACCATGCCGTCCTTGATGAGGTCGGGCACGATGCGCTTGGCGGTGTTGACCGGGACGGCGAAGCCGACGCCGACGGAGCCGCCGGAGGGCGTGTAGATCATCGTGTTGATGCCGATGATCTCGCCGCGGGAGTTGAGGAGGGGGCCGCCGGAATTGCCCGGGTTGATCGAGGCGTCGGTCTGGATCATGTCGCGGATGATGGTCCGCTCGTCCTTCTGGACGGGGCGGCCGAGGCCGGATACGATGCCCCGCGTCAGGGTGCGCTCGAGGCCGAAGGGATTGCCGATGGCCAGGACCTTCTGGCCGACCTTGAGGCGCGTCGAGTCGCCATAGGGCACGACGGTGAGCCTGGCGCCCTTGGGCGGCTCGAACTTGAGGACGGCCAGGTCGTTCTCCGGATCGACGCCGACGACCTTGGCCTCGCAGCGCTGGCCGTCCGCGAGGTTGACGAAAAGCTTGTAGGCGTCCTTGACGACGTGGTTGTTCGTGAGGACGTAGCCGCGCGCGTCGATGATGGAGCCGGAACCGGAGCCGCCGTCCTGGGGAACGGGCTCCATGAACCAGTTGATGGCGACGACCTCGGTCGTGATGTTGACGACACCCTCGTTGAGGCGCTCGTAGACGTCGATGTTCTCGCGCTCGTCCTGGCTGTACTCCGACGCGAGCTGGGCGTCGCGGCCGAGCTGGACCTCGCCGGCCAGGACCGCTTCGCGGCCGGCGGCCGCCGTGGAGCCGCCGCGGCTCGCCGCCGCCTCGGAGGCATCTGAGGCGAGGAGTTCCGCGGGCCGGACGGCGGAGGCCTGGCCGAGGGGCAGGCGAAGGATGCCGAGTCCGAGGGCGAGAAGCAGGGCGAGGACGATGCCGCCCGCGCCGACGAGGATGAGCTGGCCGCGACTGTAGAGCCTCATGTTGCCTCCGATTACCGCGCTTCCGGGGGATTCCGGTCAATCGTGGTAAATATAGCCAAAAGCCGGCGTCGCGTAAACCGCCGCCGGGGCTTTTACGCCTCCGCACCGGGCCTTCCGGCGCTTGGAAGCGTCCCGTTTTCGCGCTATCCTCATGGCATGGCAGCGCAGATATCCCACATTCTCGCCGGCGAGGAGGCCCTGCGGCTCGCCGATCCCAGTCTGGCCGGGGAACTGCTGGCCGACGAGGCGGAGAACGGCTGCGGCCAGGCCGACGCCGCCTGGTTCCGCCTGGGCTGCCAAGGCCCGGACATTTTCTACCACAACCAGCGAACCAAGCCCTCGGGCCTCCACTACGGCTCCCTGGCCCACCGGAGAAATTACGGCCTCATCGTCGAAGGCGCCCTCGAGAGCCTCCTGGGCGACAAGGCCGAGCTCCGCGACGGCGCGGCGGCGCCCGGCGGCGAACTTCGCCTCGGGCCCGGGGCCGCCTATCTCCTCGGCTTCGCGACGCACGCGGCCTTGGACCGGGCCACGCACCCCTTCATCGTCTACTTTTCCGGCTGGGCCAAACCGGGCGACGTTTCTTCGGCCCGCTACCGCGGTTGCCACCCCTTCCTGGAGCGCGTTCTCGACCTTGCCCTCCTCGCCGAGCTTCGCGGCCTCGGCCCCGCCGATTTCGACCTCGAGGCCCTCCTCCCCCTCGAGGGGCGCGGAGGCCAGGCGGAGGCCGCGACGGCCGCGATAGTCCGCCTCCTGGTCGCGGGCCTCCAGAAGGCCTTTCCCCGGGCGGCCGCTTCGGACTTCCTCCTGGCCAGGCGGATCGAAAACGCCTTGTCCGACGCGCGTTACTTCTTCAGGGCGACGAATCCCGCGCGGACGGCGGGAGCCAGGGCCGACTACTTCGCCTACCTCGACGACCGCGCGGGGCCGAAGAGCATCGCCCTGGTCTATCCGGAGGCGCTTCCCGCAGGCGTGGACTTCTTGAACCGCGCCCGGCGGCCCTGGCGCCATCCGGCGGGCGACGGCCGAGCATCGGACCTCGACTACGCGGCCCTCTATCTCCGCGGCGCCGAGGAGGGCGCGCGCGCCATCGGCCTCGTGCTGGCCGCCCTGCGCTCGGGCGGGCCGCCGAACGGCCTCGCGGCCTTTATCGGCAACGGCGGCCTTTCCATCGCTGACGAAGCCGGCATACCCCTGCCGCCCCTCGTCTCCGATCCCCTGCCCCTTCCCGAACTCATGGACGCAGAATTCAAGACGCGCCTCGAACTGGCGCGCCGTTCCCTGGGCGGTTCGAGCCCCGCCGCCCCCCCGCCGCCCATCCCGGCCCTTCCTCCGGAGTCTTCCTTCGATTGACTGGGCGAGGGGCCCCGGTTTAGGATGGCCCCCATGAACATGAAGGATCGCATCGACCGGGCCTACAAAGGCGCGCCGTCCCCCGACCGCGAGGCCGAAGAGACGGCTCCCGCCGCCCGACGGCCTCCCCCCGCCCCGTCCCCGAACCGGCGGTCCTCCGCAAATCCCGCGCCGGCCCCCGAGCCCGCGAGGCCCGCGGCTTCGAAACCCGCGGCAAAGGCGCATGCCAAGGGCGCCGGCCGGCCGGCTCCCGCGGCCGGGACGCCGGCCAAGGGCGCCGCCTCCGCCCTCGCGGCCGCCGAAGGCGAGGCCGAGCGCCTCCTCAAGACGGGCGGAGAGCGCGGCATCTCCAAGGCCGCCAAGTTCCTCCTCCTCCTCGGCTCGGACGAAGCCTCCAAGGTGCTCGCCCATCTCGGCCAGAAGGAGATCGAGGAGCTCTCGCGCGAGATCATCAAGGTGAAGAGCCTGGACGCGATCGAGGCGAACGAGATCCTCGCCGAGTTCGGGTGGCTCGTCAAGACGAAAGGTTATGCGATCGAAGGTGGTGCGGAGATCGCCGAGAAGATGCTGTCCGCCGCCTTCGGCCCGGAGCGCGCCCGCGAGCTCGTGCGCAAGGCCGCGCCCGAGACGCTCCGGCCCTTCCGTTTCCTCAACGACTTCGAGCCCCGGGAGCTCCAGGTCATCCTCAAGGACGAATCGGCCCAGGTGCTCGCCGTCGTGTTGCCGTACATGGAGCCGCGCCGCGCCTCCGGCCTCCTCGAGCGCCTGCCGGACGCGCTCCGCGTCGAGGTGGTGAAGCGCATCGCCCGCCTCGAGAAGGTGAGCCCCGAAATCCTCCGCCGCGTGGAGGAAACCCTCAAGGACCGCATCCGAAAGATCGGCACAGTCTCGGTCGAGGAGATCGACGGCAAGGCGGCCCTGGCGGGCATCCTGCGCCACGTCGATCCCCGCCTGGAGACGAAGGTCCTGGACGCCCTGGCGGAGGAGAGCCGCGAGCTCTCGCGGGACGTCCGGGAAAGGCTCTTCACCCTCGACG
>JAEUJG010000086.1 GCA_016794765.1 Spirochaetaceae bacterium
GGGCCCTCGGGCTCGCCCTGGCCCTGCCCGAGAAGGACGCCTACTCCCACACGAAGAGCTGGCTCGAGGACTACATGGTTTTCGCCTTCGGCGGCTACGCCGCGGAAAAGATCGTCTACGGCGAGACCACGACGGGCACCGCCCAGGACCTCCGGCAGGCGACCGACTTCGCCCGCAGGATGGTCTGCGAGTGGGGCATGGCCGAATCGATGGGACCCGTGTCCTACGGCCAGGAAGAGGAGCCGATCTTCATCGGCAAGGAGATCGCCCGCCACAAGGACTACTCCGAGGACACCGCGATGAAGATCGACGGTTCCGTCCGGGAGTTCCTGGAAAAGGCCGCCGGCAGGGCCCTCGCCATCCTCACCGAACACCGCGACCAGCTCGACCGGCTCGCCGAGGAGCTCATCGCCAAGGAAACCCTCCTCGACGAGGATATCCGCCAGCTCTTCGGCTTCCCGCCGCGCAAGGTCCCGGAGGTCTAGCCGTGAGGGCGGCGCGACGAGCGGCCCGCGCGGCCGCGCTTTCCCTCGCCGCCTTCCTCCTGGCCGCGGCGCCCCCGCTGGCGGCCGGCCCCCCGCCGGCCGCCGCCGCCGCCCGGAGCCCCTTCCTGGAGCCGGCCCGCGCGGCCGCCGCCAAGGGCGACTGGGCCGGCGCCGGACGGATCGCCGCCGAGGGCCTGTCCCTCGACGGGCTCGACGCCGACCTCCGCTACCTGGCCGCCCTCGCGGCCCTCGAAGGCGGGGGGGACCTCCGCTTCGCCCTCGCTTCCCTCGACGCCGGACTGGCCTCGGGCCGCTTCGCCGCCTACGAACCCGCCGCCGCCCTCAGGCTCCGCGCCGCCCTCCTCGTGCGCACCCGCTCCTACGAGCGCGCCCTGGCCGACCTCCGCTCCCTCGGAGCCGCGGCCGGTCCGGCGGGCGCCGAGGACGCCCGGCTTTCGGCCCTGGCCCTCTTCGGCCTCGGCCGCCGCGCCGACGCGATGGCCGAACTCGCCCGCGCCGCCCGGCGCCATCCCGACGATCCCCGCCTCGCGCGGCTTTTTTTCGAGCGGGCCGGCGCCGCGCCCGCCGCGGCCGCCGAGCGCGCCCTGGCCGACCTCTTCCTCGGTCGGCTCCGCTCCCTCGCCGAAGTCGATCCGGAACTCCTCGTCCTCGCCGCGCCCCTCATGGCCGCGCCCGCCGCCCGCCGCGACGCCGTCCTGGCCTTCCGGGCCCTCGGCCGCGGCTCGGCCCGCGCCAGCCTCCTCGCGCTCGAATACGGCATCCTCGGCGAGGAGGCCGCGGTCGCCGAGATCTTCTCCGGCGGGGACCTCGCCTCCCTCGACCTGGAGCTGGTCGCCGACCTGCCGAAGCTCCTCGGCTCGGAGAAGGGCGGGGCGGCCTTGGAGTCGGCCCTGGCGGCCTTCTCCGGAAGCCTCCTCGCCGACCGCGACCACGACGGCTGGCGGGAGGAATCGACCAGGTACCGCCGCGGCCTCATCGCCTCCTGGCGCCTCGACGCGGACCAGGACGGCGCCGACGACCTTGAGGCGGACTTTTCCCAGGGCTTGCCGGCTTCCCTCACCTTCAGCCTCATGGGCGCGACCGTCGGCGTCGAATACGCGGACTATCCCCACGCCGCCAAGATCCGCTTCCAGGACAAGCCCGGAATCTCTGTCGAATATCGCTTCGCTCCCGAAGCCTTTCCCTTGCCCGTCCTCGCGCTCGAGCCCTTGGGCGGGCGCCGCGAGGCGCGCTTCCATCTCGCGCGCCGCTCGGGCACCCCGGCGCCGACGGAACGCGCGGCGGCCGGGCTCGCCCTCCTTCGGCTATCCTCCGGGCCCGCGGGCGAGGAAATCGCCCATCTCGAGGCCGGCATCCCGCTCAGGGTGGACAGACGGCGCGAGGGCCGGCCCTATTCGACCCTCGAGTTCTCCAAGGGAAGGCCGGGCGTCGAATACGTCGACGCCGACGGCGACGGCCGCTTCGAGACCGAGCGCTACCGCGAGCCGCCGACCCTGGCCTCCGAGGCCGCCGATCCCGCCGACGAATCCTCAGTCCGCTGGCTCAGGATCGACGCCGACGGCGACGGGCTTTTCGAGTACCGCGAGGAGACGATCCCTCCGCGCCGCAAGGAGTGGGATTTCGACGCGAACGGCTCCTTCGACGCCGTCGAATACCAGCTTCCCGACGGGGGCCGGGTCAGGGAATTCTCGAGCCGCTTCGACGGCCGTTTCGACGAGGCCCTGCGCTTCGACTCGGGCGGCAAGCTTGTCGGCGTCACCCGCGACGGCAAGGCCCTGGCCCTGCTCGCCGACGCCAATCCGCGCCTCCTCTGGATCGGCGAGAAACCCTTCGACCTGGGGAGTAACCTTCCCTCCGCTGAAGGCGTTTATCGGTATATGAATCGAAGTTATCGTCTTGTCTTCGCCGCCGGCCAGGCCTTCGCGGAGCTGGTCCCGTGATCCGCCGGAGAGCTCCGGCCTCCCGCTCGGCCCTTGCCGCCGTTTCGCGGGCTTCGGCCCTGGCCGCCGCTCTCGCGGCGACGCTTTTTCTGGCGTCCTGCGCGGGGGGGCCTTCCCCGGCGGGGGAAAGCGAGCGGGGCTATGGCAGCCTCAAGCTCGCCGAGCTCGAGGCCCTCCTTGATAAGGAGCCCGCCCGCGCCGCGGAGTCCGCCGCCTTCCTTCTCGAAAACGCGGCTTCGGCCTCCGCTCCTCCGACAGCGTCCCGCCCCGCGGGCGCGGCGTCAGGGGCGGCTCAGGGCGCCTCCGCCGGCTCCGAGGGGCCGGCCGCGTCCGAACTCGCCGCGATAGCAGCGAAGGCGGCGGAAGCCTTCCGGGCCCGTTATGAAGCCGCCATCGCGTCCGGCGACCGGCGGAGCGCCCTATCCGCCCTTCGGAGCCTCCGCGCCTTCGCCGCCTCGACCACCCTCGGGCCCCTCCTGCCCGAAGCCGCCCGCGCCCTCGCCGCCGCCGACCCCTCCCGCGAGGCGGAGCTGCTCGCCGCCGAGGCCGAGGCCCTCTGGGGCAAGGATCTGGAGCTTGCCGGTCTCCTCGTGTATCTCGAATCCCTCGACGCGCGCCGCGCCGCCCCGGCTCCCGCCGCCTCCCCGGCCGAGCTCCGCGCCTGGTGCGCGAGGTCCCTCGCGGCGCGGAACCGGCCGGTCCTCGCCCGGCTCAAGGCCGAGCTCTCGGCCCAGGGCGGGGCCCTGGAAGCGGAGGCCGCCGCCTTCCTCGCCTCGCGCGACGCGATGGCCGACATGCGAAAGGGCGTCGTGACGATCCGCGTCGACCGCGGCATCAAGATGACCCAGGGGGTGGGCATCCCCGACCGCATCCTCGGCACGGGCTTTTACGTCGATCGCGCGGGCTACGTGCTCACGAACTACCACGTCGTCGAGAGCGAGGTGGACCCGAAATACGAAGGTTTCTCTCGCCTGACGGTCCGTCCCTCCGACGCTCCCGAGCTGCGCATCCCCGCCAAGGTGGTCGGCTGGGACCGCCTCCTCGACCTCGCCCTCCTCAAGGTGGAGGCCCTGCCCGAGTACGTCTTCGCCATGGACGGCGGCGAGCCGCCCCTCCCGGGCGACCGCATCTACGCCATCGGCTCGCCCGCCGGGCTCGACAACACGGTGACGGCCGGAATCGTTTCGGCCGGCGGCCGCCGCATCCTCCAGACCGGAGAGGCGCTCCAGGTCGACGCCGCGCTCAATCCCGGCAACTCGGGCGGCCCCCTCGTCGATGGCGAAGGGCGCGTCGCCGGCGTCGTCTTCGCCGGCCTTCCCGAGTTCCAGGGGCTCAAC
>JAEUJG010000122.1 GCA_016794765.1 Spirochaetaceae bacterium
GGACCCTCCTCGGGGACGGCGAGCTCAACGAAGGCGCCGTCTGGGAAGGAGCCATGGCGGCCGCCAAGTTCGGACTCGACAACCTGACCGCGATCGTCGACCGGAACGGCCTCCAGAACGACGGGCTCTGCGACGACGTCATGCCGATGGATTCCATCCCCGACAAGTTCCGCGCCTTCGGCTGGGAGGTCCTGGAGATGGACGGACACGACATGCGCAACGTGCTCGCCGTCCTCAAGGCCGCCTCGATGGCCAGGGGCCGCCCGGCCTGCGTGGTGGCGAGGACCGTCAAGGGCAAGGGCGTCTCCTTCATGGAGGGGGTCAGGGACTGGCACGGCAAGGCGCCGAGCGACGAGCAATTCGAAAAGGCAGCCGCCGAGCTCGGACCGGCCGGAGCCGCCTCGGCGGCCGGAGGAAGGATATGAATCTGGCGAAAGCGAAACTGCCCACCCGCAGGGCCTATTCCGAACGGATCGCCGAACTCGGCGCCGAGCTTCCCGACTTCGTCGTCTTCGAGTCCGACATCGGCCACTCGACCTACTCCTACCTCTTCGGGGACAAGTTCCCCGAGCGCTACTTCAACATGGGCATAGCCGAGGTCGCGACCATGTCGGCGGCCTGCGGCGTCGCCTCGCAGGGCCGGCCCGCCCTGGTCTGCGGCTACGGCGTCTTCCTGACGATGCGCGCCCTCGAGATGGTGCGATCCTTCGCCTGCTATCCCAACCTGGACGTGAAGATCATGTCCTCCCACGGCGGTCTCACGGCGGCGATCGACGGCGTGACCCACCAGGCCACCGAGGACATCGCCTTCATGACGACCCTGCCGAACATGAAGGTCCTGGTCCCCGCCGATCCCAGGGCGGCGCGGGCCGCGGCGGACATCTCCCTCGCCACGAGGGGGCCCTTCTTCACGCGGCTCATGCGCGATCCCCTCCTCGAACTCTACGCCGAAGGCGAGGAGTTCCGGCTGGGCGGCTCCAAGACCCTGCGCCGGGGCGCGGACGTGGCGATCGCCGCCTACGGCGACATGGTCTTCAAGGCCCTGGACGCCGCCGAACTGCTCGCGGCCGAGGGAATCGAGGCGGAGGTCCTCGACCTCTACTCCGTGAAGCCCTGGGACCGCGAGGCCGTCCTCGCCGCGGTGGGCAAGTGCGGAGCCCTCCTCGTCGCGGAAAACCACCAACGCCGGAACGGCCTCGGCTACGACATCGGCGTTACGCTGCTCCGCGAGGGGCTCTTTGTCCCCTTCGACAATCTCGGCCTCGAGGACCGTTTCGCCGAGTCCGGGGACTACGAAAACATGCTCGTCCGCCACGGTCTCGGCGCGGAGGCCGTGGCCGCCGCGGCGAAACGCCTGGCCGCGGCCAAGAAAGGAAGGACCTGATGCCCAAGTACGCGGTGATCACCGGATTTCTCGGAAAGACCAAGGACCGTTTCCACGATTACGGCGAGGCGCGGGACCTGGGGGAGCGGATCAGGCTCCTCGCCTCGATCGAAGGCTATTCGGGGGCTGAGGTCGTCTATCCCTACGAGGCGAACGACGCGCCGGCCCTCTCCGCCCTCTTCAGGGAGACCGGGATTTCCCCCGCGGCGATCAACGTCAACGTGAAGGCCGAGCCCGAGTTCCGCTCGGGCGGCCTCACTTCCCGGGACCCCGGCGTGCGGGCCAAGGCCGTCCGCCTCATCAAGGAGGCCAAGGACTTCGCCCTGGCCGTCGGCGCCGACAAGGTGACCTGTTGCCCCCTCGGGGACGGCTACGAATTCGCCTTCCAGTACGACTACTCCGCGGCCTGGAGAAACCTCGCCGACTGCTTCGGCGAGGCGGCCTCCTACAAGCCCGAACTTCCCCTCTTCATCGAGTACAAGCCCTCGGAGACGCGCGGCCGCTGCTTCGTGGATTCCGCGGCGAAGACCGTCTGCCTCATCGCCGCGACCGGCGCGAAGGGCCTGGGCGTCACCCTCGACTTCGGCCACTCGGTCTACGGCGGCTTCACGCCGGCGGAGGACGCGGCCCTGGTCCTCGACTCGGGCCTCCCCCTCTACGTCCACATCAACGACAACGACGGCAAGTGGGACTGGGACTATTCCTGCGGCACCAAGCACTACCTCGAGTACGTCGAGTTCCTGGCCTACCTGAAACGGGCCGGCTACGATGATTTCCTCACCTCGGACTCTTCGCCGACGCGCTGGGAGCCCAAGGCCTTCTTCGCCGCGAACGCCCGGCTCACGAACCGCGTCTGGGAGCTCCTGGAGCGCCTCGGCGAGGCGGAGCTCAAGCGCCGGATCGGCGCGGCGGACTACATGGAAACCTGGCGGTGGATCGAGGAGGACCTCCTCGGCCTCGGGAGGAAGAGATGACGGGCCGGCCCAAGGTCTTCGTGACCCGGCGCATCCCCGAGGTCGGCCTCGAGCTCCTCCGCGAGCGCTTCGAGGTCGCGATGAACGCGGAGGACCGTCCCCTCTCCCGCGCGGAATTCCTGGCCGCGATCGGCGACGCGGAAGGGCTGCTCTGCCTCCTCACCGACAAGGTCGACGCGGAGGCGATGGACGCGGCCGCGAAGGCCAAGGGCTTCGCGAACTACGCCGTGGGCTTCGACAACATCGACCTCGCCGAGGCGACGAGAAGGGGCATCCCCGTCTCCAACACGCCCGACGTCCTCACGGACGCGACCGCGGAGATGGCCTGGGCCCTGCTGTTCGCCGTCGCGAGGCGCGTCGTGGAATCGGACGGCCTCATGCGCTCCGGCGGCTGGAAGGGCTGGGGACCGCTCCAGTTCATCGGCGGCGACGTCGCGGGCAAGACCCTGGGTGTCGTGGGGGGCGGCCGGATAGGCCAAGCCTTCGCCGGGAAGTCCCGGGGCTTCGACATGCCCATCCTCTACTGCGACGAGCGGCCGAGCGAGGCGATGGAGCGGGACCTGGGCGCGCGGCGCGTTTCCCTGGACGAGCTCCTCCAAGAGTCGGACTTCGTCAGCGTCCACGTGCCCCTCCTCCCTTCGACGCGGCACCTCGTCGACGCGGCGGCCCTGCGGCGGATGAAGCGCACGGCCTACCTCATCAACACCGCGAGGGGGCCCGTCGTCGACGAGGCCGCCCTGGTCGAAGCCCTGCGCGCCGGGCGCATCGCCGGCGCCGGCCTCGATGTCTACGAGGACGAGCCGCGGGCCGCGGAAGGGCTTGCGGCCCTGCCGAACGTCGTGATGACGCCGCACACGGCGAGCGCGACCGTCTCGTCCCGGAACGGCATGGCGGTGAAGGCCGCCAGGAACCTGATCGCGATGGTCGAGGGCAAGCGGGCTCCCGACTGTCTCAACCCCGGCGTCTATGGCGCCTGACATCGGCATTTCGGCCCCGCGCGTCGTCGCGGAGTGTATAGTCCAGAAGGAGGCTTCCATGAAGAAAGCGTCTCTCCTCGTCCTCGCCCTCTGCGCCGTCTTGGGCGCCGGAGCCCAGGCCATCGACAAGCCGGTCAGCATCGTTTGCTCGTTCGGCGCCGGCGGCGGCACCGACCTCGTCAACCGCGCCCTCGCGGAGGGCATGAAGGCCGCGCTCGGCGTCCAGGTCAACGTCCAGAACATGCCCGGCGCCGGCGGCGGCATCGCCCAGGAGTACGTCTGGCAAAAGCCCAGGGACGGACTCACCATCCTCGGCTGCTCCGAAACCAACCTGATGGTCCCCGCCAACGGCGCCCACACCACGACGGCCAAGGACTGGCAGTACTACTGGGCCGGCGGCTCCCCGGGCCTCGTGATGGTTCCCGCCCGCTCCCCCTTCAAGAATTTCAACGACCTCGTGAAGTTCGCCAAGGCCAATCCCAAGAAGCTCAAGGTCGCGGCCGCCGTGCTCCCCGGCGTCTGGAGCCTCAAATGGCTGACCGTCGCCAAGGCCGCCGGCATCGAGACGACGATCCTCCCCTACTCCGGCTCGGCGCCCGCCCTCACCGGCGTCCTCACCGGCGAGGCGGACGTCCTCCACATCTCCGTCGGCGAAGCCCGCGGTTACCTCCAGACGGGAGCCCTCCGCGCCCTCGTCGCCACGGAGAACGAGGCCCTCGACACCGGCAAGCTCGCCGGAAAGATCGATCCCGTCACCAAGTACTTCCCGGCCCTCAAGGCCTCCCTCCCCATGCCCCAGCTCCTCGGCATCGCCATCCCGGCCGACACGCCCGAGGCGGTGAAGGCCCAGGTCACCGCGGCCTTCGACGCCGCGATGAAGTCCGAGGCGGTGAAGAAAATCCTCGAGTCCCAGGTCGCCACGCCCTTCGGCTACTCCGGCGCCAGGGCGAACGAGGTCGCCAAGGCGATGGAGTCCAAGTTCTCCTGGGCCATGGCCGAACTCGGCATAGCGAAGGTCGATCCCGCGACCCTCGGCATCCCGAAGCCCTGACGTTTGCCGGCCGGCCCGCCCGGTGGCCTGCCGCGGGACTGGCCCGTCCCGCCCCGACCGGGCTTCCCGGGCGGCTCCGACAAGGAACCGCCCGGGCCTCGCGGATATCTCGCGTCACAGGAAGGTCCTATGGAACGTACTGAACGGCTCAGGCGGCGCAGGTCGCTCGATTTCTTCATGGGCTTCGCCTTCGCGGCCCTCGGCGTCTTCGTCGCCCTAGAGGGCGTCAAGGCTCTCGGCGACGAGTACCTCAAGACGGTGCCCACCGTGACCAATCCCGGCGTCACCACCCTGGTGATCGGCTCCCTTCTCGCGCTCTCGGGCCTCTCGATCGGCGTGATCGGCCTTCTGGGCTCGGGCAAGCCCTTCGCCGTCGCCGCGGAGGCGATCCCGGAGGTCATGCGGACGAAGGGCTTCAGGAAGGGACTCGTCGTCATCGCCGAGATCGCGGTCTACTTTTTCGTCCTCTGGAACAACGCGCCCTTCGTGGTCTCCACGCCGATCTTCCTCGTCGGCATGATGCTCACCTTCAAGGCCGGCTCCTGGTGGAAGATCCTCATCATCGCCGCGGTCACGACCGCGCTCACGTACTACATCTTCGCCATGCTCGCCGTCGTACCGCTCCCCTCCGAGTTCATATGGGAACGGCTCGCCAGGGCCGGAAAATAAGGGAGGACGCAATGGACTTCGCGACAATCATGGGCCAGGTCTTCGCCTCCCTGACGCCGCAGCTGATCCTGGTCATCGGCGCGGGCGTCTTCATCGGCCTCGTCGTCGGCGCCCTGCCGGGCCTGACGACGACGATGGGCATAGCCCTCCTTACGGGCATCACCTTCAAGTTCGGCGGGAACCTGGCGGTCGCCCTCCTCCTCGGTCTCTACGTGGGCGGCGTCTCCGGCGGCTGCCTCTCCGCCATCCTCCTCGGCATCCCCGGCACTCCCGCGAGCGCCGCCACGAGCCTGGACGGCTTCCCCCTCGCCTCCCAGGGGAAGGGCGCCCAGGCCATCTACCTGGCGCGCACGGCCTCGGTCATCGGCACCTTCATCGGCATCTTCGCCCTGGCCCTCTTCACCCCCATCCTCACGAAGCTCTCTCTCCAGTTCACCTCCGTGGAGTTCTTCGTGCTCGGGCTCTTCGGCGTCCTCATCTCGGGCACCATGTCGGGCCAGGACATCCCCGTGAAGGGCTGGATGGCCGGCATCTTCGGCCTCTGCGTGGGCATGATCGGCACCGACGAGCTCACCGCCTACAACCGCTTCACCTTCGGCTCGCCCGAGCTTCTGGGCGGCGTACCCTTCATCCCGATCATGATCGGATTCTTCGGCATCCCCCAGGTCGTGGACGCCCTCTCCTCGGATCAGGAAACCATCGTCGCCAAGCTCGACCACTCGAGGCTCAAGTTGCGCGAGCTCACGACCCGCCTCGGCAACGTCGTCCGCTCGGGCCTCATCGGCGTGGGCATCGGCATCATCCCGGGCGTCGGCGAGGACGTCGCCGCCTGGACCGCCTACGGCGTGGCCAAAAAGTCCTCCAAACGCCCCGAGGAATTCGGCAAGGGCTCCTACGACGGCATCATCGCCTCGGAGACGGCCAACAACGCCTGCATCGGCGGCGCTTTGGTGCCCCTCCTTTCCCTGGGCATCCCCGGCTCCCCTCCGGCGGCCGTCCTCCTCGGCGCCCTCCTTATCCACGGCGTGCGGCCGGGCCCCATGCTCCAGTTCGAGTCCCCCGCCTTCATGGCCCAGAACATCGCCTGGCTCCTTGTCGCGACGCTCTTCATGTGGGTTTTCTCGATCTTCATCGCGAAGCCGATGCAGAAAATCCTCCAGGTCAAGAACGCGATCCTGATGCCCATCGTCGCGGTGCTCTGCGCCGTCGGCGCCTTCACCCTCGACCTCCGTTTCCTGGACATCATCCTCGTCTTCGTCGCCGGCATCGTCGGGCTGGCCTTCTCCAAGGGGAAGTACCCGCCCGCGCCCCTCGTGCTCGGCATCATCCTCGGACCCTTCGTGGACACCAACTTCCGCCGCGGCATGCTGGCCAACGACGGGAACCCCATGGTCTTCCTGACGAGGCCCATCAGCCTCGTCCTCGTCCTCGCGACCGTCGCCCTCATCCTCGCGCAGCTCGGGGTCTTCAGGGGCCTGCGCTCGCTCTTCGCGAAGAAGGCGGCGGCGACCCCCTGAGGGCCGCCGCCACGCGGCCGGGCGGTAAGCCCTTGGGCCGCCGGCTGTTCCTCCTTGGCGGCGACCAAGCCCCTTTGCGGCCTGCCCGACACGGGCGGGCCGCGTCTTTATCAGGTTTCCGGCCTCTCCCCTCCCGCGGCGAGGCCCTTGCGGTACTCGCTCGGGCTCGAGCCGACGCGCTTCCTGAACACCTCGTTGAAGGTCGACTTGGCGGCGAAGCCCGACTCGAGGGAGACCTCGAGGATGCCAAGGTCCGGCCGGTCCGAGAGGAGGGTCTTGGCCCGCTCGATCCTGCTTTCGTTGACGAGGTCGGCGACGCTCGCGCCGGTGAGTTCGTTCACCGCGCGGGAGAGGTCGTGGTAGGGCGCGCCGAGCCGGGCCGCGAGGCGGCGGGGCTCGACGCGTTCGCCGGCCAGGTCCTCCTCCGCGGCGAGGAGGGCGCGCGCCCTCTCGACGAGGCGGGCGGCCTCGCCCTCGGGCAGGGGCCGGCCGCCGTACTTGGGCGCGGCGGCCCTGGTCTCCGCGGCGTCCTTGCCCCAGAGGGCGCAGAGGCCAAGGGTCCAGGCGAGGAAAACGGCGACGAGGCTCGAGGAGAGGGAGACCGAGGGGAGGGGGCGCGGCCTCGCGCCCGTGGCTTCGGCGGCGAGGAGAAGGCCGAGGCCGAGCCAGGAGAGAAGGAGGAAGAGGCCGTAGCCCGAGAGGACGGCGAGGACGGCCCGCCTCGTCCAGTCAGGCTTCCCGTCGTCCCGCCGCGGCAGGCTTAGGGCGGCCTTGCCGTAGGCCAGGTACTGGGCGGCTTGAGCGAGGGGCGCGAGGACCATGAAGGCGAGGAGGACTGGCCCTCCCCTGAAGCCGCGGGCCGCGGTGACGAGGGCGAGTCCCGCGCCGAGGGGCGCGGCGGCCAAGGCGGGAAGGTAGTGGGGCAGGATCCGCCTGGGGGGGAGGCCCGCGGCCTCGCGGGCGAAGAAGTAGAGCGAGGGGAGGCCGTAGAAGAGGCTCCCGAGATTGAGGGCGAGGGCGGCCGCGGCCGTTCCCCTAGAGAGGGAAAGGAGGTCGCCCAGGAAGTAAAGGGCGGCCTCCAG
>JAEUJG010000148.1 GCA_016794765.1 Spirochaetaceae bacterium
GAGTTCCGCGGAGGGAGCGGCGCCCGCTTGCCCGGGCTTGGCGCCGGCGCCGGGCGAAGCCGCCGCCGCGGCGCGGGCAGATTCGGCGCGGGCGCTTTCCGCCCGCGCGGTTTCCAGGAGCTTTTCTAGTTCGGCGATGCGGCCATCCTTGGCGGCGGCCAGGCTCGTCAAAGCCGCCTCGCCCTCGGAGCGGGCGCGCCGGGTTTCTTCGGCAAGGCGGGAGGTTTCCGCGGCAAGTTCCTTGGCGAGACGTTCCGTCTCGGCCTTGAGGGCCGCGGCTTCGTTCGCCGAGGCGGCCGCGGCCGCGGCGGAGGCTTGCGCGATGCCGGCGCGCGCCGCTTCCGCGCCGCGCGCCGCCTCGGGCGCCTGCTCCGCGGCGGGATAGGAGGCGAGGATGCCGACAAAGCCGGCGAGGGCCTCCGGCCAGCGGGAGGCGGCGAGCTCGCGGCGCGCCGCGGCGAGGGGCTCGCGCGCGGACTTGGTGTCGGCGGCGCGGCGGGTCTTTTCCGCCTCGAAGGCGCCGGTTTCGGCGATCCGCGCGACCAGGGCCTGGCGGTTCGTCTCCGTCAAGGGCAGGTAGGCGAGCGCGTCCTGGTAGCGGGCGGCGGCGACCGGATAGTCGCCGGACTTGAAGGCGACCTGGGCCAGGGAGAGATTCTCGTCGAGGCGGCCGCGGCGAAGTTCCTCGGCATCGCGGTTCCTCGCCATGAAAAAGTCGTGGGCGGCCAGGATGTCGGGCACCTTCTCCAGGGCCTCGCGGTACTTCTTCTCGGCCTCGGCGCCGTCGCCCGCCTTGAGGGCGCGCTCGCCGGCCTGGGCGGCCTCTCGGGCGGCCTGGAGGAGCTCGGCCTGGCGGAGGAGCCGGGCCGAGTCGGCGCTGGCGCGGTCCAGCTCGGATTTGGCGAGGGCGGCCAGCGCCTCCGCGGCGAAGAGGTCGGCCTCGCGGCGGGCCTGGAGGCTCGGCAGCGACGCGATAGACGGATCGTCGAGATAGGAGCGGAGGGCAGCCGCCTTGAGCGCGGCATCCTCGAAGCGTCGGTCGCGGAGGGCCTGCCGGACGCTGCCGTAGAGGCCGACGACCTGTTCCTCCGCAGCCAGGGCCTTCTTGCGCTGGTCCTCGATGCGGGCGAGTTCGGCCTTGGCCGCGGCGAGACCGGCTTCCGTCTCGGCTCCGGCGGCCTTGAGGCTGGCGGTCCTTTCGGCCAGGGAGGCCTCGAGGGAGGAGCGCAGCGTCTCCTCTCGTTTCCGGGACTCGTCCTGGATGCGCTGCCGTTCCTCGGCGAGGCCCGAAATATTCTTCTGGTATTCGTCGCGGAGTTTCTGGTAGTTGGCCTCGGCGGCGGCCTTTTCCGCTTCCGCCTTGGCCTGGTACTCGGAAAGCTCGCGGCGGAAGGCGGCGGTCTTCTCGGCCTCGAATTTCTTGAGGCGCTCCTGGATCGTCGCCTCGGAGAGGCCTTCGGCGATGAGGCGGGCCCTCTCGCGCTGGAGTTCGGCGTCCAGGGCGGCGCGGAGTTCGAGTTCGCGGGCCTTGACCCGCTCCTCTATGCTCGAGGCGAGCTCGCCGCGCTCCTTGTCGAGGGAGGCGAGGCGGCCCTGGATCTCCGCGATTTCGCGGTCTTTTTCGCCGAGACGCGAGCTGGCCTCGCGCTGGATCTCGCGGATGAGCTTGCCTTCGGCGGAGGCGATGGCGGTTCCGCCCTCCTCGATCGCGGTTCCCCTCTGGCGCGAGAGCAGGGAGAGCCCGAAAAGGCCGCCCGCGGCGATCAGGGCCGCCGCGAGGTTCACGATGACCGGGAAAAGGATGCCGCGATGCCTGGCCTTGACGGCGAAGGCGGCCGGATCCTCGGCGATGCGGGCGCCGCGGGTTATTTGCTCTATGTGGGCGAGTATTTCCCGTCGGTCCTCGACGGTGATGCCGGAGCGCTTGTCCTCTTCGGAGAGGGCATCGGCCTCGCGCTCGCGGAGATCGCTGGCGCGCTTGAGGAGTCCGGCGGAAGAGTGATCCATGACGCTCATATCTTCTTAAGGATAATCGGCTTCCTTCGCGTCCGCAATGAGCCCTAGCCGCGAAGTTCCGCTTCCACGGCGTAGGAACCGGGCCGGCCGCCGAGTTCCGCGACCGCGTACCAACCCTCGTGGAGGGGACCTGGATTGACGAGAAGGGTCGCGCCCTCCCGGGAAACGGCGCGGGACTCGTGGATGTGGCCGGAAACCCAGAGGACGGGAGCCACCTCGTCGAGGATGGTCCTGAGCGCCCGGGAACCGACGTGGGAGCCGTGGCGGAGGTCGACGTCGGTGCCGTGGGGTGGTGTGTGGGTCAGGATGACGAGGGGGGAGGCGGCGACATGGTCGGCGGCCTGGTTCAGGGCGGCCTCGATCGATTCGTCGAGCTCCTCCTCCGTCCGTTCGTAGGGCGTAAGGCCGGTTCGGAAGGAACCGCCGCCCGCGCCGGCGACGAGGACGCCGCCCGCGACAAGGAGGCGCCCGTCGGCGGAAAGACCCTCCGCCTCGAGGAGGCGCCGAGCCCCGGCGCGGTCGCAGTTGCCGGGAACCGCGGCTATCGGCGCCTTGCCGCGGCCAAGGAGGCCGATGAGCTCGGCGAGTTCCTCGGCGCCGCCGAAGTCGGTGAAGTCGCCCGCCGCGAGGATGAGGTCGGCGGCCTCGATCTCTTCCTCCACGGCGCGCAGCGCGTCGGCGGAACCGTGGATGTCCGAGACGATCAGGATTCTCATCCGCGCCTAGCGGGACACGAGGCGCCCGATGCCTTCGGTCGCCGAGGTCTTCCACCAACCGTTGCGAGCGTTGTAGTAGAGATACCAGCGTCCGTCGGCCGCGTTCAGGCGCACGTCGCAGGCATAGACGTGGCTGGAGCGCCAGGGCTTGCCGTCGGGGCCGGGGGCGTCGTCGGGAGAGACGAGGGGGTCCCGCTGGAGGGTCCGCCAGGTGAGGCCGTCCGCGGAGCCGAGGAGGAAAATCGCGGAGCGGCTCCTCCCCTGCTCGTCCCAGTCAATGCGGTTCTGGAAGCCGACGAAACCGTCCTCCACGGGGATCACCTTCATCGCGCCGGGGCTCAGGGCGAGATTGCGCTCGTAGGGCGTGACCGTGAAGATCGGCTCGTGCTCGAGGCGGAAGGGGCCGGAGGGATGCTCCGCGTGGGCCCGGCCGATCCCGGCCGGCTCGTAGAAGCCGCAGTCGGGGATGTAGGCGAGGCCGGCCGAATAAAAGAGGCTGTAGCCGCCGTTCTGCGGGAAGACGCAGGGATTGCCGGCCGCGGGCCCCTTGGCTCCACCGTGCCAGGGCAGGGTCGGCGTAAGGATCGGCTCGGGGCGGGACCATTTCCCGAGATCCTTGGAGCGGCGAAGGACGATGCGGCTGCTCCAGGGAATGCCGGGGAGCAGCGACAGGGAAAGCCGGAAAGGCGGGTACTGCTCGTAGTAGAGATGGTATTCGCCCGCGAATTTCCGGACGAAGGCGCGCATGCCGTGGGGGACGGCCTGCCCCTTGTCGGTCCAGGAAAGGCCGTCCGGGGAATCGTAGCGGCGGATGCCGAAGGCCGAGTGCGCGAAAAGCACCCAGTTCCCGTCGGGACTCTCTTCGGGCAGGAGAAAGGTCGGATCCGCCAGGATCGGCGAAGGCGAAGGAGGAGCGATGAGGAGGGCGCCGGAATCCTCCCACTCGAGCTTCGCGAAATCCTCTATCTTCATGACTCGGTCCTTTCCGGCGCGAGGAGGCGGACGGTCCTCGCGTCGTCGTCGATCGAAAGAGTTATGCCGCCGCCGGCCAGGGGGGATCCGATCCCGCGGGCGGGACCGTAGCCGGCAATGAGTTCATCGAGGGAAAGGCGCTGCCCCGGCACGGCGGGGAAAAGGCTCCATTGAAGGGCGTTCTCCGGGCCATGAGGCATGCCGTCGGAGCCGAAGACGAGGTCGCGTCCCGGGACGAAACCGGCCTCGTCGATGAGCATGCGGAAGGGATCGTTCCGCTCCGGAAGCGGCGCGGGCAGGCGGTCGACATAGTCGACCGAATCGGCGTTGAAGTTGGGCTGCATGGAAAGGACCACGCCGAGGTCCCGCGCGCGGAAGGCCTGGTCCCGGGTGATGAACTGGGCGTGCTCGATGCGCGCGAGGGGAATCGACAGGCCTTCGCGCCGCGCCGTTTCGAAGGCGCGTATGGCGAGTTCGACGGCCAGCTCCCCTATCGCGTGGACCGCGACGCCGGCGCCGTCCGAGGCCGCGCGGAGGACGTCCCCGCCCAGGCGGTTCCCGTCGCGGACAAGGACGCCCGGTTCCCCGCCCAGGAAGGGCCGGCCCAGCGCCGCGCTCTTGGCGCCGAGGGAGCCGTCGACGAAAAGCTTGACGCCCCGAAGGGCGGCGCGTTCGGAAGCGCTTAGGGTTTCGTAGACCTCCGGCGTCGCCCAAGAGGACACGCGGTCGCGGTAGGGCGAGGCGGCGATGACGGCAAGGGCCTCCGAACCGGCGGTGATGAGATCCTCCGTCGAGCCGAGGCCGACGGCTTCGAGGGCGCCCATGTGGGCGGCGAGCTTTTCCGGGCCAAGACCGGCGACCCGGCCGTAGAAGACGAAGAGCCGGGGAAGGTTGCGTTCGGCCCAGGCGGGATCGGCCCAACGCTCCGCGAACTCAGGCCAGAGCTCGGCGACGAAGGGAAGCGCGGCGGGGGTCAAGGCATGGCCGTGAAGGCTCGCGTTGACGATGACGAGGGGAGGAAGCTCGGCGAGATCGGCCGCGCCCAGGGCGAGCCTGTCGTTGCGCCAACCCTTGACGAGGCCGAGGCGGTCACGGGGCTGGGCGGCGAGAAGGGCTCGGGCTTCACCGGCCGCCAGGCCGCGGAGGTCGGGAAGGCCCTCAAGCGCCGCGTAGAGGCTCGTGTGGGTATGGTGGTCGTGGAGAAGGGGAAGGTCGATCCGGTGACTCATGTCGCGACAAGTGTACACCATGCGCCGCCGGCGGCATAGCGGAAAAGCTTTCAGGGCAAGCGGAAAAGATGGCTGATACAGTCCTCGACGAAGGCCAGGTAGCGGCGGTCGCGGTCGGCGAGGCGGGCCGACCAGCGTTTGCCGCAGGGCTCGGGGCAGGCGCCGCCGGCGGCGTGATGGCGGAGGAGGCAGGCCTTGGAAAGGAAGAGCGGCGGTTCGAAGGCGGGCGCCCCGGCGACGGCGGGCGAGCCTTCAAGCCCGGCGAGGAGGGGCAAACCTCGTCCGGTTTCGGGGGCAAGGTCGGCGGCCTGGAGATCGGCGAGGATCGCCGCAAGGTTGGCTGGCGAGGTCTCCAGATAGTGGTAGGCGAAGGCGAGTCGGGGCACGATGCTTGCCCAGGCCGCGAGGGCGTGGCGATTCGCCACATAGAGATGGATATCGCCGAAGAAGGAGAGCCGACCTTCCGGGAAGAGCGAGGCAAGCCGGCGGGCCAAGGCCGCGTGGTGGAGGCCGCCAAGTCCGACGACCAGGCTCGCGCCGGAGGCGAGTTCGGTCCGGACGCGTTCCTCGACGAGCTTTTCGTAGGCCGCCGGATCGGCGACGAGGGGCGCGAGGGGGAGATAAGGGATGCCCGCGAACTCGGGAAGGGCCGCGCCCTCCGCAAGGAGCCGCGGCGTGGCGAAGGGCTGGCCCGAGGGGAGCTCGGGATGGGGAAAGACGAGGAAGCCGCGGGGCGGCACGACGGGGGCGCCGAGGGGCGCTCCCGGCACCGCGGCGCCGGCGCTCGGCGAGGCCGGCGAGGCATGGCCCGCGGCCCCGCGCGGCTCGGGGTCCAGGGCGGCCGCGGCCCGCTCCCGTTCGGCGGCGACGAGGGCGGCGGAGGCCCGCTCGTAGAGCCGGTTTTTCGCCTTCTTGAGGAGGGAGGGAGGCACGAAGAGATCGGCGAGGGCTATCGACTCCGAGCCCAGCCGCAGGGCCTCGGGCGCAAACTCTAGTTCAAGGCGGAAGTCGGCGTCGCCGCTTTCTGCGAAGAGGGCCAGGCTTTTCCGGAAACCGCCCGGATTCTTGCCCCGCTCGAGGCCGAGGGTTTCCTCGTCGAGGAGGACCAAGGCCGACCCCCGGGCGGGCTCGAGTTCGAGGCGGATGCGGCCCCGGGGGGCAGCGCCGGCGGCCTCGGCATTGCCCATCGGCGCCGCCTCGGGCACGATCGAAAGCCGGCCGGGGATCCTTTCCACCGCGAAGGGATAGGCGTCCGGACTCAAGGCGCGACGGTCGAATTCGCGGGCGGAGACGCGGTGGAGCTCAAGGCCGGGACGCAGGGCGAGGGGCGCGGCGATCTCGACGCGGCCGCCCGAGACGGCGTGGACAAGGCGCCGGCCGCTCGCGGCGTCGGCGATTTCCGTGACGCCGAAGGCCAGGGCTTCGGGCAGGGCGTCGGGATCCTCGCCGGGAACGAGGGCGAGGAGGCCGTCGCGGAGTCCCAAGGGGCTCGCGAGTTCAAGGAGGGCCCTGCCCCGCTCGGCCTTGAGGATCCTGCCCGCGGGAACGCCGAGGTGACCGGGATACCGGGCGTCGATGAGCGACTCGCCGGAGGGGACGCGCGAGTAGGCGCGCGTGGGGGAGCGGGCGAAGGCGATGCGCGCCGCCTCGCGGCGAAGCTCGAGCTCCTCGGCGGAGGGAGCGTCGGGTTTGCCCGCGAGCCGGTCCAGGGCGCCGCGATAGAGACGGGCCACGGCGTAGGCGTACTCGGGGGACTTCATCCGGCCTTCGATCTTGAGCGAAGCGGCGCCGGCGGCCACGAGGGGCGCGAGCTCATCCTCGAGGGAAAGGTCGCGGCAGGAGAACCAATAGCCGCTCTTGCCGGCGACGCCGGGGCCGCTTTCCGCCCGGTAGTAGGAACGGCATACCTGGGCGCACTCGCCGCGGTTGCCGGAGCGGCCGAGGAGGCGGCCCGAGGCGAGGCAGAGCCCCGAGAAGGAATAGCAGAGCGCGCCGTGGGCGAAAACCTCGTATTCGAGTTCGGGAAGGGCGGCGTGGAGGGCCGCGAGCTCGGCGATGGTCGTCTCGCGCGGGAGGACGAGCCTGGTCGCGCCGAGCTCCTTGGCGAGGCGGGCCGCCCCGAGCCCCTGGACGGCCGTCTGGGTCGAAGCGTGGAGGACGAGCCCGGGAAAGCCTGCGCGGATCAGCCTCGCCAGGCCCCAGTCCTGGATGATCACGGCGTCCGGCGGAAAGCGTTCGAGGAAGGCGAGGAGGCCGACGGCCGGGACGAGTTCGTCCTCGAGGATGACGGTGTTGATGGCTACGTAGATCCTGCGGCCCGTGGACCGCGCCAAGGCGAGGATGCGGCGGTAGCCGTCGCGGTCGAAGTTCCTCGCCGCCTTGCGCGCGGAAAACTCGGTGAAGCCGAGGTAGACGGCGTCGGCGCCGCCCTCGAAGGCAGCGACGCCGGCCTCGAGGCCGCCGGCGGGAAGGAGAAGTTCGGTCGTGGGGCTGTTCATCGCTGCCTTCGGGATAGCACGAAGCCGAACGAGGGTCTAGGGGGGCGGGGCGCCGAATAAACTTGACAGGAAGCCGAGCCCGGCGCACATGATGGTGCGCCCGCGCGACCTTGGATTTCGCGGGCCCGGGTCGGTGAGCGGCGAACCGGGTACGGCCCGGCGCGCGGGCGGGAAAGGGC
>JAEUJG010000155.1 GCA_016794765.1 Spirochaetaceae bacterium
CGCCTCTTGCGGACCCGGGCCGGGCCGCGTACTATTCCGTCAAACCCAAGGAGGGACGCATGCAGGACTGGGCTCTCGAATTCCCCGGCGCCGTCACGGTCTGCGACCGCGACTACACCGTGCTCTACATGAACGACAAGGCCGCCAAGACCTTCGAAAAATGGGGGGGCGCCGACCTCCTCGGCAAGAGCCTCCGCGACTGCCACCTGCCTTCCTCCATCGAGACGATGGAAAGGATCCTCCAGTCGGGTTCGCCCAACGTCTACACGATCGAGAAGGCCGGCGTCCGCAAGCTGATCTACCAGGCGCCCTGGAAAAAGGAAGGCAAGATCGCCGGCCTCGTGGAACTCTCGCTCGAGATTCCCGCCGAGATGCCGCATTTCGTCCGGAGCTGAAGGGTCGGAAAGCGCGCCGGTCGGAGGCCGGCCGGAGGCCGCCCGGGCTCGCGGGCCAGGCGCCCCGGCCCGGCCGCGCCGACAAAAAAGGGGCCCCGCTCACGCGGGACCCCGACGCCGTGCGTGGCGAATAGGACGGGTTAGACGGCCTTCATGCCCGCTTCGATCGCGGCCATGTTCATCGGGATGAACTTGTGCTTCGACTCGGGGAAGAAGGACTTGAGGACGGCCTCGAGCTTGTCGAGCTTGACGGCGCCGGTCGCCTTGGAGAGGGCGCCCATCATCACCATGTTGGCGATCTTGCCGTCGCCGATCTGCTCGGCGATCTCGTTGCAGGCGATCTTGATCACCTTGAGGTCCGCGCGCTTCGGATCGACCTTGACCAGGCTCGAGTTGACGAGCATGAGGCCGCCCTGCTTGGCCACCTCCTCGCAGATCGGGAGGCTGTCCATGTTCATGACGATCGAGGAATCGGGGGCCGTGACGAGGGGGCTCGCGATCTCCTTCGTGGAGACGATGACGGAGGCGCGCGCGACGCCGCCGCGCTTCTCGGCGCCGTAGAAGGGGAAGAAGGTGACCTCAAGGCCCTCCTTCATCGCGCAGTAGACCCAGAGCTGGCCGAGGGAGATGATGCCCTGGCCGCCGAAGCCGGCCATGAAGGTCTTCTCGGTCATTTCGACGCCTCCTCGAGGGTGTTCTTGATCTCGCCGAGCTTGTAGAAGGGCATCATGTTCTGCTCGAGCCATTCCACGGACTCGCCGGGCTTCATCTGCCAGTTCGTCGGGCAGGGGGAGAGGATCTCGACCAGGCCGAAGCCCTCGCCGCGGAGCTGCGCCTCGAAGGCCTTCTTGATGTACTGCTTGGTCTTGCGCACGTTGGCCGCGTTGTTGACGGCGCCGCGCGCGAGGTACTTGGTGCCGCTGAGGGTCGCGAGGAGCTCGCAGACCTGGATCGGGAAGCCCATGCCGGCGTCGACCGGGTCGCGGCCGTAGGGGGCCGTCGTCGCCTTCTGGCCGACGAGGGTCGTCGGGGCCATCTGGCCGCCGGTCATGCCGTAGATCGCGTTGTTCACGAAGATGCCGGTGAATTTCTCGCCGCGGTTGGCGGCGTGGATGATCTCCGCGGTGCCGATGGCGGCGAGGTCGCCGTCGCCCTGGTAGCAGATGACGAGGTGGTCGGGAAGCATGCGCTTTACGCCCGTCGCCGCCGCCGGGGTGCGGCCGTGGGGGGCCTGGACGGAGTCGAAGTCGAAGTAGAGGTCGGCCCAGATCGAGCAGCCGACGGGGTTCATGATGACCGAACGCTCCTGCGCGCCGAGTTCGTCGATCACCTCGCAGACGAGTCGGTGGATGACGCCGTGC
The DNA here is from genome assembly GCA_016794765.1 of Spirochaetaceae bacterium. GTDB lineage: Bacteria > Spirochaetota > Spirochaetia > Treponematales > Rectinemataceae > JAEUJG01. The sequence goes on from JAEUJG010000155.1 coordinate 1,757, forward strand.
CCGCAGCCGGGGCAGTATTTGGTCTGGACCGATTTGAGGCTCTTCGGATGGCCGTTGACGAGTTCCATGTCCCTGCTCCTTCGATCACTTGCCAAGGAGGCGCTTGGCCTCGGCGAGGACTTCTTCCTCGCTCGGGATGACGCCGCCGCAGCGGCCGTAGAAGTGGACCTCGCCCTTGCCGTTGGCGGCCAGGCGCACGTCCTCGACCATCTGGCCCATGCTCATCTCCACGGCGAGGAACTTCTTCCCCTTGGCGGCGAGCTCGGCGATGCGCTTCTCGGGGAAGGGCCAGAGGCTGATCGGGCGGAAGAGGCCGAGCTCGATGCCCTGGGCCTTGGCCATCTCGAGGGCGCCGAGGGCGACGCGGCTCGAGGTGCCGTAGCCGACGAGGATGAGGTCGGCCTTCTCGCAGTTGACTTCCTCGAAATCGACCTCGGTCTTCTTGATCTCCTCGTAGCGCTTGAAGCGGGCGCGGACGAGGGCCTCGAGCTCCACGGGCACGAGGTTGATCGAGGAGACGTGGTTGTTCGCGCGGTGCGTGTCGGCCTGGTGGCCGACGCCCCAAGGCTTCCTGGGCAGGGACTCGGGATCGATCGCGGGCGGGAGGACGACGCCCTCCATCATCTGGCCGATGAGGCCGTCCGCGAGGATCATGACGGGCATGCGCCACTTGTCGGCGAGCTCGAAGGCCTTGTAGGTGAGGTCCGCCGCCTCCTGCACGCTCTTGGGCGCGAGGACGAGGTGGAAGTAGTCGCCGTGGCCGCCGCCGCGGGTCGACTGGAAGTAGTCGGCCTGGCCGGGGGAGATGCCGCCGAGGCCGGGGCCCGAGCGGGCGATGTTGACGATGACCATGGGCAGGTCGGCGCCGCAGGCGTAGGAGATGCCCTCCTGCTTGAGGGAAATGCCGGGGCTCGAGGAGCTGGTCATCGAGCGGGCGCCGGTGGCGGCCGCGCCGAAGACCATGTTGATCGCGGCGGTCTCGCTCTCGGCCTGGATGAAGGTCCGCTTCTTGTCGAGCATGTGCTTCGCCATGTAGGCGGTGAGCTCGTTCTGCGGCGTGATGGGGTAGCCGAAATAGGCCCGGCAACCGGCGCGCACGGCGGCCTCGCCGATGGCCTCGTTGCCTTTCATGAGGCGCTTCTCTTCGGACATATCGAGCTCCTCCTTACAGCTTGTAGACGGTCACGGCGACGTCCGGGCAAACCGCGTAGCAGTTGCCGCAGGCGATGCACTTGTCGACATGGGCCGCCTTCGCGGGGTAGTAGCCCCAGGAATTCGGCTCCGAATCCGGCTCGAGCACCTTGGTCGGGCAGGCGCGCACGCAGAGGTGGCAGCCCTTGCAGCGCTCCCGGTCGATCTCGGGTTTGCCTTTATTTGCCATTGGTCTCTCCTTTTCCTTGTTTGCTCGCCAGCGAGGCGAGGGCTATGGAGGCGAGCTTGGTCTCCGCGCTGTCGGCGCGGCTCGTGAGCACGATGGGCTTGGCGGCGCCCATGACGAGGCCTGCGCCCTTCGCCCCGCCGAGGTCGAGGAGGCACTTGTAGAGCACGTTGCCCGCCTCGATGTCGGGGGCCACGAGGACGTCGGCGTCGCCCGCGACCTCGGAGACGATCTTCTTGATCTTCGCGCTCTCGGCGCTCACCGCGTTGTCGAGGGCGAGGGGCCCGTCCACGACGCAGCCCTTGAGCTGGCCGCGGCGGTTCATCTGCGTGATGATCGCGGCGTCGGCCGTGCAGGGCATCTTCTCGTGGTTGACCTTCTCCACGGCGGCGAGGAGGGCCACCTTGGGCGTCTCCACGCCGAGGGCCCGCGCCACCAGGACCGCGTTCGCGATGATGTCGAGCTTGGCGGGGACGTCCGGCGCTATGTTGATCGCGGCGTCGGTGACGAGGAAGAGCTTGTGGTAATGCGCGCACTCCATCACCGCGACGTGGCAGGCGAGACGGCCGGCGTTGATGCCGGTCTCCTTGTTGAGCGCCGCCTTGAGGAGGACGGAGGTGTCGAGGATGCCCTTCATGAGCATGTCGGCCTTGCCCTCGCGCACGAACTCCACCGCCTTGGCCGCGGCCTTGGCCAGGTCCTTCTCCTCGATTCGCTCGAAGGGCGAGAGGTCCAGCTTGAGCTCGGCCGCGATCGCGTCCATGGCGGCCAGGTCGCCGACGAGGACGGGCTCGGCCAGGCCGGCCTTCCACGCGTCCACGGCGGCCTCGAGGGCCGTGTGCTCCTGGGCCGCGGCGACCGCGATCCGCTTGCGGCCGGAGCGCTTGGCCGCCTCGATGATGTCGGCTATCGTCTTCATCGCTCGGTTCCCCTTGTTCAGTAGGCCTGCGCGACGGCTTCGCCGGAGAGGGCGCGGGAGCCGGCCAGGGCCAGGGCCTCGAGCTCGCCCTCGCCGGGATAGGCGACGACGGGGGCGATGAAGCCGCACATCTCGGTGATTCCGTGGACGACTTCCTTGCCGTAGGCGATGCCGCCGGTGAGGATGATCGCGTCCACCTTGCGGCGGGCGGCGGCCGCGAGGGCGCCGACGGCCTTGCCGACCTGGTAGATGAAGGCCTCGTAGTAGAGCGTGCCGACGGGGTCGCCGGCGCGGAAGGCGTTCTCGGCGACGCGCATGTCGTTGGAGCCCATGAAGGAGACGAGGCCGCCCTGCCCGGTGATCATCTTGAGCACCTCCTTCTCCGTGTGCTTGCCGGAGAAGCAGAGCTTGGCCAGGTCGGCGGCGGGCAGGGTGCCGGAACGCTCGGGGCTGAAGGGCCCCTCGCCGTTCAGGGCATTGTTGACGTCCACGACGCGCCCGTCCTTGTGGAGCCCCACGGAAACGCCGCCGCCCATGTGGGCGACGATGATCGTGGCTTCCTCGTACTTCTTCCCCTGCTCCTTGCACCAGCGGCGCGAGACGGCCTTCTGGTTCAGGGCATGGAAGATCGAGCGGCGCTGGAAGAGCTTGTGGCCGGAGACGCGGGCGATCTCGTCGAGCTCGTCGACGACGACGGGATCGGCGATGAAGGCGGGGATCCCGAGCTCCTTCGCGAGCGAGTCGGCGATCAGCGCGCCGAGGTTCGAGGCGTGCTCGCCGAACTTGGCGGCGGAGAGGTCGGCCTTCATGGCCTCGTTGACGGCGTAGACGCCGCCGGGGATGGGCCGGAGAAGGCCGCCGCGCCCGACGACCGCGGAAAGCCGCTTGGGATCGAAGCCGCGCTTCGTGAGCGCCTCGACGATGTGGCGGCGGCGGAAGTCATACTGGGCGGCGATGCTGGGGAAGGCGGCGATCTCCTCGGCCGAGTGGACGACGCCCTCGGTGAAGAGTTCCTTGAGATCCTCGAAGACGCCGATCTTGGTCGACGTCGAACCGGGATTGATGACTAGAATCGTATGCGGCATGCGAGCTCCTTCCCTGAAAAGGGACCTTGGAGATTGCGTTCCTCGAATTATAGCATGATTGGCGTAGCTCGCAATTGGGAAAATGTAATTTTCGAAAGGGCGTTTCGTCATTCAAAACGCCAGCGGCCTGTAACCGGACGGAAGGGCAGATTGCCTTCGGAAAAGCAAGTCAGATCGCTTCGACACGAATGGGGACTGTCGGGCTTGCACGTTGCGGCCGCGGCGAGGGCCGTGAGAGGAGTTGGGGGAAGGGCCGAGGAGGCCCCTCCCGGCGCTAGTTTCGTCTAAGCACCTTCGCCATATAGAGTTGGATGTACTGCTCCAGCGCGGCGTGGTTCTTGATCTTGAGGAGGCTCGGCGAATCGGCGAGGGTGGCGGCCAGGCCGCGAACCCGCTCGGCGTTGAAAGCCGTCGCGCGCATCGTGCGGAGCACGTTGCGCAGGTAATCGCGGACGAGGCTGTTCACGTCCTCGGTCAGGTTGGCCTTGGCGGAGGGGTTGATCAGGGTGTTCCAGCGCCCCTCGAGTTCGCGGAGGTACTCGTCCAGGCTGTAGCCGGAAGGCACGAGCTCGCGGGCGACGGCGGCGGCCGCCTGGGAAAACTCGACGCGGCGGTCCTTCGGCCCCTGCTGGGCCGCCTTTTCGCCGGGCACGGCCTCGGGGAGAGTCGGCAGGGCGGCGACCTGCGCCTGGCGCTGCGCCGCGGCCTCCCGTCTTCCCTCGCCTCCGAGGCGGCGGAAAAACCTGACCAAGCCGGCCAGGAAGGGCACCGCATACCAGAAGGGCAGGAGCATCCGCGCGTCGGTCAGCATGGTCTTCCGAGGCAGCTCGAGCAGCTCGTCGATGGGCACCAGGGCACCCTTGTAGAAAAGGTGATCGAGGTCGGGAGGAGCCTCGCCGCGGGTGACGAGCTCCTCGTGGATCAGGGGCAGGAGTCCCTCTTCTATCAGGGCGAAGAGGAGGGGATAGCGGGACTCCACGAGGACTTCGAGTTCGGCGACGTAGGCCGAATCGTCGTCCATCGAGGGCAGGTGGCGGAATTCCTCCAACACGCGGCGCCACTGGTCCAGGAGCCGCCCGCGGAGGTCGGCGCGGGCCTCCGTGACGAGGCGCAGGAAGAGCGGAAAGGCGCGATCCTTGGCGACGTAGACGCGCCGGCCCTTCCCCGTCGCGACGACGAGGATCTCGGGCAGGGCGGTCGGGTCGGCCTTGGTGGTCTTTTCCTTCAGCCTGTTTTCAAGCTCCTCGCGGTTGTACTTGCCGAGCAGCGGCTGGCCCTTCGTGTCGCGGAAGGCCATGACGTCCTCGATCGTGAAGTTGTAGGGGGGCTTGCGGATCGACTGGTCGAGGGACTTGTAGGCGGTTTCCACGTCGAGGAGGCGCTGGGCCTTGCCCTTGTAGTGGTTCGCGTAGAACTCGCAGAGGGCCGCGGCCTGGTAGACCGCGAGATCCTCCGGCGTCTTGTCGGCCTTCTTGTCGAGGTCCTTCTTGAGGTGGCTCGTCAGGTAGGCCCAGAAGGGAAAAATAAAATCGTTCGAGGATTTCCTGAGCTCGGCGATCGCCTCGTAGGGCTTCGTCAGGATGGCGCCGAGGGTGTCCTTGAGCTGGATGTCCTTGGCCGGAAAGGCGTAATGGAGCTTGTTCTGGATGAAATCCTTGTTCGCGCCGCGGCGAAGGTACTGCCGGACCTTGAGCACGGCGCATTCGAGCAGCTTGTCGGGCACGTAGGCGGAGGGAAGGACGATGGGCTTGAGGCTCTCGGGGAAAACCAGCTTGTAGAGGGGCACCCGCGCTTCGCCGCCCTTGTCGGAGACGACGCCGAGGTCGGTGTCGAGGGATATGGACTGGATCCACTCCGAGGGGACGATGAGCTTGAGGCTGTCCTCGTCGGGAAAGGGAATGTCGGGATTTTCCTCGATCCGCTGGTATTCCTGGAAAAAAACCTCCGAATAGCGTTCCGGAAGGATGATCAGGCGAATGTCGTTGCCCGCGGTTTCGACGGCGAGCTTCTTCTCCTTCGCGATGAGGAAAAGCCTGGGCACGAGGACCGTGTCGGGATTGATGGAAAGGTCGCGGTAGAGGGGCTCGTCCTGGGAGGCGAGGCGCGCCTGGCGCTGCACCGCGTCCGCGAAGGCGCGATACTCTATTTCGGAGATGTTGTTCTTGTGCGCAAAGGAGCGCACGAGCTGGTAAACGTCGATATCCCTCGCCATATCCCGGCAATGGTACCCTATGATACGGAGAGAGGCAAGCGCGTTAAACAAAACGGCCGTCCCGAGGGACGGCCATTCTCGCTCTGAAGAGGCGACGTTACTTCCGGGTCTTGTGCCGGTTGTTTCTCTTCTTCTTCTTGCGCTTGTGCGTCGCTATCTTCTTGAGCTTTCGTTTACGTCCGCAGGGCACTTTCGCATCTCCTTCGCGAGGCGATCAGGACTCGCCGGAGGCTCCAGAACCTCCGCCGGAATTCTCTCCGATAATTAAAGCATAGCGCCCCTGCCTCGTCAAGGGGTTGAGTCTTCCCTCGCCTTGCGCCGGTTTCGGCGTGGAGGCTAGGATGTGACCCATGAAACGCAAAGCCGGCCAGCCTGAATCCGCGCTCTTCGGCGCCGCCCTTCCCGATCCGGACCGCGACGGGGAAGCCCTCCTCCGCGTCCATCTCCGGGCCATGGGCCTGAAGCGCCTCTTCAGGCAGGGCTGGCTCAAGCGCGGGCTCCCCGAAGCCGCCTGCGAATCGGTCGCCGACCACAGCTTCGGCACCGCCATCCTCGCGCTGCTCCTGGCCGGACGCCCGCCCCACGAGGGCGTTGACCGCGAAAAAGCCGTGCGCATGGCCCTCGTCCACGAACTCTGCGAG
>JAEUJG010000164.1 GCA_016794765.1 Spirochaetaceae bacterium
GATTTCGCCTATCGCCTCCGCGACGGCGGCCTCGAGCTCGCGCCCGTCGTCAGCGTCTCCGGCCTCGAGATCGGCGCGGCCTCCTCGCTCGCTCCCCTGTCCTTCTCCGCGTCGGGGCGCTGAGCCGTGGCCTTCGTCCAGTTCTCAGACGTAAGCCTCGCCTTCGGCGCGCGCGACATCCTCAAGAACGCCACGCTCTTCCTCCAGGAGGGTTCGCGCGCGGCCCTGGCGGGGCCGAACGGCGCCGGCAAGACGACCCTCATGCGCATCGTCGCCGGCGCGGTCGCCCCCGACTCCGGCGAGCGGGCCGTCACGAAGGGCGCCCGCGTCTCCTACCTGCCCCAGACCGGCGTCGTCCACGGCGACGGCACGGTCTACGAGGAGGCCGAGCGGGCCTACGGCTTCGCCGCGGCCATGCTCGGGCGCCAGGAGGAGATCGGCCGCCTTCTCGAGGCCTCCACCTCCGACGGCGGCCAGACCGCCCGCCTCCTCGAGGAGCACGCGGCCATCCACGAGGCCGTGGAGGGCTCAGGCTACTTCCGCCGCCGCGAACGGATCCGCGAGATCCTGGCGGGCCTCGGCTTCCGCGACGCAGACATGGACCGGCCCGCCCGCGAGTTCTCCGGCGGCTGGCAGATGCGCGTCGCCCTGGCCAAGATCCTCCTCGAGAGCCCGGACATCATGCTCCTCGACGAGCCGACGAACTACCTGGACCTCGAGGCGCGCGAGTGGCTCGAGGAGCACCTTTCCAAGTTCCGGGGCGGCGTCCTCGTCGTCTCCCACGACCGCTACTTCCTGGACCGCACCGTCCGCGAGGTCTACGAGCTCTGGAACGGGAAGCTCAGCCGCTACCCCGGCACCTACTCCGCCTACGAGACCCGGCGCGCCCAGGAGCTGGAAGCCGTATTCGAGGCCTGGGAGCGCCAGCAGGAGGAGATCCAGAAGCTCGAGGAGTTCATCCGCCGCTTCCGCTACCAGGCGACCAAGGCCTCCCTGGTGCAGAGCCGCGTGAAGCAACTCGAGAAGATCGTTCCCATCGAGATCCCGGAGGGCATGAAGAAGATCCACTTTTCCTTCCCGCCCGCGCCCCACTCGGGCAGGGCGACGGTGAAGTGCCTGGGCGTGGGCAAGAGCTACGGAGCCAACCGCGTCCTCGACAGGCTCGACCTCGAGATCGAGCGGGGCATGAAGGTCGCCTTCGTCGGCCCGAACGGCGCCGGCAAGTCGACCCTGATGCGCCTCCTCGCCGGCTCGGACCGGGACTACGAGGGCGAGATCCGCTTCGGTTCCGGCGTCGAGGCCGCCTACTTCGCCCAGGACACCGCGGAGAAGATGGGCGGCGACGCGACGGTCGAGGAGACCGCCGAGGCGCTCTGCCCCTTCGACCTCCTGCCCAAGCTCCGGAACCTCCTCGGCGCCTTCCTCTTCCGCGGGGACGACGTCAACAAGCCGGTCCGCGTCCTCTCCGGCGGCGAGCGGAGCCGCCTGGCCCTGCTGACGATGCTCCTCAAGCCCGCCAACCTCCTCATCCTGGACGAGCCGACGAACCACCTGGATCTCACCTCCAAGGACGTCCTCCTCGAGGCCCTTCGGGCCTTCCAGGGCACGGTGCTCTTCGTCTCCCACGACCGCGGCTTCATCGAGGAGCTGGCGGACCGCGTCCTGGAGCTCGAGCCCGGGGAGCCCGCGCGCTGGTACGTCGGCGACTACGGCTACTACCTCGACAAGAAGGCCCTCCTGGCGGCGGAGGCCGCCGAGGCGGCCGGCGGCGCCCAACGCCTTGCCGGCGTCGGACCGGGCGGCGCGGGGGCTTCCGCGGGCGTTTCCGCCGGCGCGGCTACCGCCGCGGCGGGGGCGCCGGTTCCCGGCGAGGCGGCGCGGCCCCTGAGCTACGAGGAAGACAAGGCGCGCAAGGCCCGCCTGCGCAAGCTCCAGAAGCGCGAGGAGGAGATCCTCTCCCGCCTCGAGGCCCTGGGCGGGCAGAAGGCGGCCTGCGAGCGGGAGATGGGGCTGCCGGCGAACTATTCCGACGGGGCCAAGATGCGCAGGCTCCAGGCCTCCCTCGACGAGCTCGAGCGCGAGGCGGAGTCGCTCAACGCGGAGTGGGAGAAGGTCGCCGAGGAGCTCGCGGAGGCCTAGCTCCGCGGCGTCCGGGCCACGCGGCGCCTTGGCTCCGCGGCGCCGGCGCCCTTGTTTCGGGAAGAATCCCACCGCGCGTCAGGGTATCCCCCGGGTGCCGCCGGACGGGTTTGCGTTCTACCTTGGACTTCGAGCCTCAGGCTCGCATGTCCAAAAAAATGTAAAAAAGATCCTATGCCCCCGTTCGGCGAAAGCCGTGCCGCCGCCCACCGACCGAGCCATCAAGCCGGCGCCGGCGGCGGCCATGGGGCGGGGAGCGGGGGAGGCCGCGCCGCCCGGCGCGGCCCCAAGACTGGACAAAGGCGAGGGTCATGGCCGGCGAACTGGGCATCTTCATCGTCGACGACCACCCCGTGGTGCGCGTCGGACTGCGCTACGCGATCGAATCCTCGGAGCGGTATTTCGTCGCCGGCGAAGCCTCGTCCGTGGAGGACGCGGAATCGCGCATCGCTTCCCTGGCCGAGCCGCCCGCCGCCGCCGTCGTGGACCTGTCCCTGCCGGGCAGGAGCGGCATCGACCTCGTGCGCGCCCTGTCCCGCAAGCAACCCGGACTGCGTTTCGTCGTCTTTTCGATCTCCGCCGACGCCGAGCGCATCGCCGAGGCCTTCCGCGCCGGCGCCAGCGCCTTCGTCTCCAAGGAATCGCCCGCCAGCCGCGTCCTTGACGCCTTGGAGGCGGTGTTCCGGGGCGAGGTTTTCCTCGATTCGCCCTGCGCCGGCACCGTCGTCTCGGCCCTGGCCGGCGGCGCCCCCGTGGAGGCGGCCGACGGACCCCGCCGCCGCTACGATTCGCTGACCTCCCGGGAGAAGGACGTGGCCGTCCTCATCGCCGGCAACATGAAGATCGCGGCCGTCGCGGCCGAACTCGGCATCAGCGTGAAGACGGTGGAAAACCACCGCGCCTCGGTCTTCGCCAAGCTCGGCGTCGGCGACCGGCTGGAGCTCTACCGCTGTTGTCGCGAGCTCGGGCTCGTCGACTGAGCGGCGGCCCGGCCGACCAAGGGTCCCAGGCGCGGGCTTAGGAGCTTGCAGAGCAGGAAGGCCGCCCCGACCGAGAGGCCCTTGTCGACGATGTTGATCGGGATGCGCGGCAGGAGGCAGGCCAAATACTCGTTCCGCACGACCAGCTTGAAGCCGGCGACCAGAATGTCTATGTTGGAGCCCGAACCGCCGCCGAAGAGGGCCAGGACGAGGGCGGCGCCGATCCCGGCGTTGGCCCCGGCCGTACCGAGCGCGACGACGGCCAGGTCCAGGGCCGTGCCGAAGCGGCCGTTGCGGGCAGCCAGGCCGACGAGGAGGGCGGTGGCGGCGGAGCAGAGCGCGAAGGGCGCATAGACCCAAGGAAAGCCGTGCAGGGCTTCCTGGACGAGCTGCATGGCGAGGCCGGTGGCCGCGCCCCACCAGGGGCCGAGCAGGGCCGCCGAGAGGGCGGTAAACGTGGAGTCGAGGAAGAGGGGTATCGAGGTTCCCATGACGAGACTCATGACGCCCGTCTCCAAGGCGGGAAAGAGCGCCAGCGCGAGGAAGAGCTTCAGCGGCAGGCCCGGCCGGCCCGGACGGCCAGCGCGCGGCGGTTGGTCGCGATCCATGCGCGGATTCTACCACGGTTCCCCGAAGAGCGCGGGCGGAAACGAAGGGCCGCGCTTTGTCCTCTTCCTGGTCGGACTCCTGGCAGCCTTCATCTTCGTCCTGGTTTCCTTGAGCCTCCTCGAGCGTTCGAGCCGGGAGGTAGCCGGCCTCGTGGAGCGGCTCGAGCTCGAGGAGCGGCTGTCGGCCCGCTTCGAGGCGCTCGGCGTGACGGGTCC
>JAEUJG010000189.1 GCA_016794765.1 Spirochaetaceae bacterium
CGTCCGCGTACGAGAACATCTCGCGGGCGATCGCGCGCACGTCCTTGTCGGCGTAGCCACTCTCGCGGACCTTGATGAAGTAGGCGTTCTCCGCAAAGCGCGCCGCGTCGAGGAAGAGCGGCACGCCGTACCTCGCGCAGAGGGCGGAGACCCCGCGGATGTTTTCCATGGAGACGGGCTGGCCGCCGGAGGAATTGCAGGTGACGGTGAGGATGCAGAGCGGGATGTCCTCGCGCCTGTGCTCCTTGAAGACCTTTTCGAGCTTGCCGAGATCGACGTTGCCCTTGAAGGGCCTGTCGATCGTCGGATCGAAGGCCTCTTCCACCGTGCAGTCGACCGCGTAGGCGCCGCGGTTTTCGATGTGGCCCTTGGTCGTGTCGAAGTGGGAATTGCCCGGCACGACCTTGCCCTTGCCCTCGTGGCCGGGGCCGATGAGGGTGGACATGAGGACGTTCTCCGCGGCGCGGCCCTGGTGGGCGGGGAGGAACCAGTCGAAACCCATCACTTCCTTCACGCTGTCCTTGAGCTTGTAATACGAGCTCGCGCCCGCGTAGCTCTCGTCGCCGAGCATGATCTCCGACCACTGCGCGGAGGACATGGCCCCGGTGCCCGAATCGGTGAGGAGGTCGATGAAGACCGACTCGCTGCGGAGATTGAAAAGATTGTACTTGGCGGCGGCTATCCAAGCCTGGCGCTCGGCGCGGGTGGAGCGGCGCAGGGGCTCGACGGTCTTGATCCTGTAAGGCTCGGCATAGGGCAGTTCCATGTGGTCCTCCGTTATAGTGGCCGCATTGTACCCGAAGGCCCCTTCCGCGTCAAAGGGAAAAACCTGCTAAGTAATTATCTTGTAATTATTTATAGAAACATTTCGTTCCTATCGACAATAACGCCGCCGCTAAGCGCCGCCGGCACGGACTCCCCCGGAAAAACTTCGGGCGGCAGGCACGACGGGGAAAAAATCCAAGGGCGAGGTAGGTTTGGACTTGGTAGGTGCCGAACATAGCGAGCAAAAAGGCGAAAACGGTTTATGGCGTCCTCATCATAAGCTTCGTAACACTGCAAAGGCGACACAACTCCTCGGAGGGACCTGCCCGGTTGCCATCAGGCGACCTTCGGGTCTAGGATGAAAACTCAACCATGCGCGACTGGAAGATCTCCTTCAAGGCGCTCTGGCTCGCGGAATTCCTCGCGATAACCGGCTTCGCCACTTCGAACCCCATACTCCCCCTCTTTCTTCGGGACCTCGGCGTCGCCGAGGCCGCCTCCCTCAACTGGTGGACGGGAGCCATCAATTCCGCCTCGGCGATCGCCCTGGCCGTCTTCGCGCCGATCTGGGGCGCCATAGCCGACGGTTACGGGCGCAAGCTCATGCTCCTCCGCGCGATGATCGGCGGCACCGTCCTCGTCGGCCTCATGGCCCTTGCGGGCGCGCCTTGGCAGCTCCTCGTCCTCAAGGTCCTCCAGGGCTGCGTCACGGGCACCGTGGCGGCGGCGACCGTCCTCACGGCCAGCATCGTGCCCGCGGCGGAGGCCGGCTACCGGCTCGGACTCCTCCAGATGGCGGTCTTCCTCGGGAACTC
>JAEUJG010000108.1 GCA_016794765.1 Spirochaetaceae bacterium
GGCCGCCACGATCTACTACCTCTCCGGCAAGTGGAAAAACAAGGTCGTCGCCGGCACGGGCCCCGCGCGGGCCCGGGCCGCGGTCAGAGGACTCCACCACCTGCCGAGGCGCGCCGCCGGCCCCGCCCGCGGGCTCGGAGCCTGTCGGACTTGGGATTTGACTTGGGCGAAGTCGAGCCGCGAGACAAACGTTTTTAGGCCGCGGATCGACGAGACCAAGGCAAAAGCGTGGTTTCCTCGCTCGTTCGCTGGTTTTATGCTTTTCGCGATCCCAAGTCCGACAGGCTCCTAGCAAGGCGATGGCGGCTCCCCTATACTGAAGCGCATGGCCGAGGCACTTTCACCCGCCAAGCTCAAGGCTGCGCGCGGCTCCTTCTATGTCTTCAACGTCTGCAACTCCTTCTCCTTCATCCTCCTCTCGGGGAGCTTCGTCACCCTCTTCGCCCTCAGGCTCGGCGCCTCCACCTCCTTCGTCGGCCTCCTCAACGCCCTGGCCTACGCCAACTTCTTCTTCCTCCCCCTCGGGAAGCGCCTCGTGCGCCGCCACGCCATCGTCAAGGTCTTCGGCTGGGGCTGGACCCTCCGCTACCTCGCGATGCTTCCCCTCCTCGCGGCGCCCCTCCTCGTCCTGGCGGGCCTGCCCGGCGTCGGCTTCGGTTGCATCCTGGCGGGCGTCGCCGGCTTCAACATCTTCCGCGGCATCGGCCTCATCGGGAACAACCCGGTGCTCGCCTTCCTGGCGGAGGGCCGCGACCGGGGCGCCTTCCTGGTCAACGTGCAGATCGTCAACAACCTGGCCGCGATGGCGACGAGCCTCCTCGCGGCGGTCATCCTCGGCCGGGCCGCCGGCACGGGACTCTACCTCGCGCTGATCGCCGCGGGCATCGGGGTGGGCCTCGTCGGCGCCCTCGTGCTCTTCAAGACGCCGGAGCCCGAGGCCTACCGCCCCAAGGAATCGAGCGGCCTTTTCGAGACCGCGCGCGAGGCCTTCGCGGAAAAGCCCTTCCGCGTCTTCATCGAGGCGCTGATCCTCGTCTCCTTCGCCGCGGGCATGGCCCGGTCCTTCCTTCCCGTCTACGCGAAGGAGGTCTACGCGCAGGGCGACGACCTCGTCATGCTCTACTCCCTCCTCGGCAGCCTCGGCTCCGTGGCGATGGGCCTCCTTACGCGCCTTCTCGTCGACCGCCTCGGCGCCAAGCCCCTCTACATCATCTTCACCGCGGTCTCCGCCCTGAGCCTCGTGCCCGCCGTCCTGTCGCCGCGGCTCGGCTCGCCCCTCGGCGTGATCATCTTTCTCTGCGTCCTCCACTTCGTCTCCTCCTTCGGCCTCTCCGGCGAGGAGAACGCGGGCCAGACCTACTACTTCTCCCTCGTGCCGCGGGAGCGCACCCTGGACCTGGCCGTCGTCTACTTCCTGGCCTACGGCCTCGGCGGCTCGCTCGGCGCCCTCCTGGGCGGCGTCATCCTGGAGGCCCTTAGGCTCCAGGGCTTCGGCCTCGGCGACTCCTACCGGCTCTTCTTCGGCCTCCTCCTGGCGACCCTGACCTGGTCCCTCGTCCGGATGAGCCGCCTCGTCCGCCTCGGCTCGGCCACGGTGCGCGAGTCCCTCGGCGTCATCTTCTCCCTCCGGGACCTGCGCGCCTTCGACCTCCTGGCCAAGCTGGACCGCAGCGAGACGCCGCAGGAGGAGCAGCGCCTCATCCACGAGCTCGGCGAGTCCGCCTCGCCGCGGAGCCAGCGCGAACTCCTCGGCTACCTGGACTCGCCCCGCTTCGAGGTGCGGATGGAGGCCCTTCTCGCGTTGGAGAACATCCACCTCCTCGAGCCCGAGTCGCTCGGGGCCCTCGTCGCGGAGGTGGAGCGCAATCCCTACACGACGGCCTACCTGGCCGCGCGCGTCCTCGGCAAGCGCGGCGGGCCGGAGGCCCTGCCCGTCCTCCGGCGCGCCCTCGAGGCGGAGGACTACATGCTCCGCGGCGCCGTCGTCGTCGCCCTGGCCCGCCTCGGCGACCGCGAGAGCCGGCCGGCCGTCGAAAAGGTCCTCGTGGAGACGGGGAACCCGCGCGTCCGAATCTCGGCGGCCTACGCCCTGGAGATCTTCGGCGACCGCGAATCCGTGCCCGCCCTCGTCTCCTGCCTCCGCAAGGAGGATCCGCCCGCCTACGTCAGCGACGAGCTCGTCCTTTCCATCGCGAGCATCCTCGGCCTCATGGGTCCCTTCTATCCCCTCTACGCGGCCTTCCTGGAAGACGAGGCGAAGGGCCGCGCCCTCCTCCGCGACGCGGCCGCCGACCGCGCCGGCGCCGAGGCCGCGAAGGGCGGCTGGACGGCCGACGGCTCCCCGCGCTTCGACCCCGAAGCCTACAGAGGGGCGCTGGACGGCATCCTGGCCGACCCGCCCCGGGGCGCGCCGATGGGCCGGCAGGTCCTGGGCCTCGGCGCCGATCCCGGCGTGGAGCTCGTGCTGGCGGAGGCCGCCCTGGATCCGAACCTGGGCTATCGGGGCTTCCGCTTCTTCCTGGCGAGCTACGTCGTTCTGGCGGAAAAAAAGAGCCCCCAATAACTGCATTTTCTCCACTCGCGTTTGGTTTTTCGATCCATACGCTATATACTATAGTGTATGGAATCGCTGATTTTCGTTGACCGGGGTTCGCTGATCTTTGAAGAGGGCGAGCGCGCCGATCACATGTACATCCTGAAAGAGGGTGTCGTCGAATTGACCAAGCGCACGGCCGAGGGCGAGGCGAGGCTCAAGACCATCAACCGGGCGAACGAGTACTTCGGCGAGATGGCCCTCGTCGACGGCAAGCCGCGCTCCGCGACGGCGCGGGCCCTGGAGCGCTCGACCCTGATCGCGGTCGACGGCGCATCCTTCGAGCGCCTCGTCGCGGCGAACGGCGAATTCGCCCTCAAGATCATCCGCACCCTTTCGCTCCGCATCCGGAACTCGAACGAGATCTTGGGCGAGATCCTGGAGACCAGCCCCCACGAGCGCGTCGCCGCGGGCATCGCCGAGTACGCGAGCCGCCACGGCGAGGCGGCCTCGGGCGGCGCGCGCTACGTGAAGGCGGGCGAACTCGCCCTCTGGCTCCAAGGCCACGTCGGCGCGGCCCGGGAGTATATCGAGACGGTCGTCGCCGGGCTCGTGGCGGGCAAGCGCATCCTCCGCGTCCCAGCGGAAAAAGGCAGCCTCATCGTGACGGGCGACTTCATGCGCGAGCGGCGCCGGGCCGCCCGGAGGTACGAGGCCAAGCGAAACTAGAACGCCAGGCCGACGAGGCCGGCGAGGGCTATCGAAACGAAGTTGGTCATGAGGTTCGCGCCCGCTTCGATGGGGGGCAGGAGCTCGGCTTCCAAACGGGCGCGCTTCGCCTCGTCGCCCGCGGCGACCGCGGCCAGGATGCCCCGCGCCGCCAGGCCGCTGAAGGGCGCGCCGACCAGGCAGTTCGCCGCCAGCACGAGGCCGCGACCGCCGCCCCGGCCCGCCAGCCGCCCCGCCGCGATTCCCGCCGCCGCAAGGACGAGGGTGCCGGCCGAGAGCGCGAGCAGGGTCGCGGGCAGGAGAGCCAGAAGGTCCGGAAGCGGCGTCCGCGAAAAGCTGTCCGCCATCAGCGACATGAGGCCGAGCATGAGAAGCCCCATCGCGTCGCTCTTGGCGAGGGGGTCGCGCTCGAGGAGGCCGAGTCGCGCGAGCAAGGCGCCGAAGAGCAGAGCCGTCAGCGCGGGATGGATGCCGACCGCTCCGAACGCGGTCGCGTGGAGCGCCCGGTTGAGCGCCGCGACGAGCATCAGGGAACCCAAATCGTAGGCCGTGGAGCGATAGCGGCGCGGTAGGCGCTCGCAGGGCGGGACGCCGGCCGCCGTCTCGGTGGCGCCGGCCGGCCCGGGGGCGGCTGTGGCGCCGGCCGGCCCGGTTGCATCGAGGGCCGCGAGGCGCCGCGCCTCGCGCCGCAGGGCCCAGGCAAAGAGGGGCAGGCCGAAGAAGCCCTGGAACATGAACAGGAGCCAAGGCAGGGCGGCGAGCCCCGGGGCGAGCTTCATCGCGGCGTTGGAGGCGATGGCGGAGGCCGCGCCCCCGCCCAGGACCGGCCCCGCGGCGAGGAGCGCCGCCTCGCGGCCCAGGAGGGGCGCGAGGCCGAAGGCGAAGACGAGGGCCAGGAGGCCGGCCGCGGCCAGGGACAGCGCGACCGCCCCCTTCTCCCGCCGGAGCCGGCGAAAATCGAGCATCGTGCCCGAATGCGCGACAAGGACGTTGAAGGCGATGAAGCCCACGTCCCGCATCCGCGATTTGACGGCGAGGTCCCGGGGCAGGACGCCGCAGGCGAAGCCGAGGACGCAAGCCAGGCCAAGGACGAAGGGCAGGGAAAGCCGGCCTTTGGTCAGGGTCGCGACCGCCTGCGCGGCGAAGGCGAGGGCGAGAAAGGCGACGAGGCTCGTTTCGAAACTCCAGGACATGGGGCGCTCCGGGCGTGCGGGATTGTGGCGTGGAGACGGAAGCGAGGCGGGATCGCGCGTCGCGCGACGCGGCGACCCCGCCCCGGGGAAGAAGGCGGCGGGAGGGGTGCGATCCTCCCGCCGGAACCGGCGCGGGTCGGCTTAGTGCGTCGCCCCCGCGCCCGAGCCGCCGAAGGAACCGGCTCCCTCGAAGGACTGGAGCCATTGGTCGCCCGGCGTCGCGGGAATGAGGGGCAGGAGGACATAGGACGGGTAATCCTTGTCCCGGTAGATCTTGTAATTGATCGTGGTCGCGCTCGGGAGGGGGCCCATGTTGCCCACCTTGCCCTGCCAGGTCATGTCTTGGTGCTCGAAGGAGTCCATCGCCTTGATCTCGAGCTCCAGGCAGGTGCCGGGATCGAAGGCCATGCCGATCGGGTTGATCTCGATCACGTACTCGTTGATCTCCCCGGGGACGACGGGCACGCGCTTCGTGTGGTCGTGGACCGGCCGGCCGACCTGCGACCGCGCCGGGTCGAGCCGGTGCGAGGCCTTGAGCGAGCCGGTGCGGCAGAGGGGCATCCGCGTCCCTCCCTGCGTTATCTGCCAGAGCTTCACGATGAAGTTGGCGTCCGGCGCGTCCAGGGCGGCGAAGAGGTGGAGCTCGATCGGTCCCGTGAATTCCATGGGCTTGGAGAAGCGGTCGGTCCGGTACACGAGGGACTCGACCTTCGTCGTGATGTTCGGCGGCCGGTGGGTGAAGCTGTCGGGGGGCAGGTTGCCCTCGGGGTCGCGCTCCCAGCGCATCTGGCCGAAGGTCCTGAGGTAGAGCTTCTTCCACTCCGTGCGGGCCAGGGGGTACTCGCGCTCGTAGCGGTAGCCGCGGCCGATGATGTTCATCTTGTAGGGCGGCTCTTCGAGGACGCCGGTGTCGACGCCCTTCATCCAGTGGTCGTACCAGCGCAGGCACTCCTCGTTCATGAAGCGGTAGGGCAGCTCCATGCCGCCGTAGGCCTCCATGACGCCGCAGCGCTTGTAGGCCGCGAGCTCGGGGGAGTTCATC
>JAEUJG010000464.1 GCA_016794765.1 Spirochaetaceae bacterium
GTCGCGGCGCTCCGCGCGGCCGCCGCCGAGGCCCTGGACCGGGACGGCGCGCGCGCCCTCACCTACAATTTCTCGCCGGGCTACCCGCCGCTCCGCGAGGCCGTGGCGCGCCGCCACGCCGCCGAGGCGCGCGAGGTCTTCCTGGCGAACGGCAGCATCGAGCTCCTCAACTTCGCGGCGGCCGCCCTCCTCGGGCCCGGCAAGCGCGCCTTTGTCGAATCGCCGAGCTACGACCGGGCCGTGGCCCTCTTCCGGCGCTCGGGCGCCGAGGTCGTCGGGATTCCCATGGAGGCGGACGGCCCCGACCTCGAGGCCCTCGAAGCCGCGCTGGCGGACGGCCCACCCGCCCTCTTCTACACGATAGCCGATTTCCACAATCCGGCCGGCGTGGTCGCCTCCGAGGTCAAGCGCCGCGCGGTGGCCGACCGGGCCCGCGCCCTGGGCTTCCTCGTCGTGGAGGACTCGCCCTACCGCCCCCTGCGCTACGAGGGCGCCGCGCCGCCCGCCTACCGGGACCTGGCCCCGGAGCTGACCCTCCAGGTACACTCGGTCTCCAAGCTCCTCGCGCCGGGACTCCGCGTCAGCTGGGCCCTCGGCCCCGCGCCGCTCGTCGAAAGCCTCGTCCGCCTCGGCCTCGAGCGCAGCATGGCGCCCGCCTCCTTCTCGCAGGCGACGGCGGCGGTCGCCATCGAGTCGGGCCTCCTCGACCGCAACATCGAGGCGCTCAAGGCCCTGTACCGGCCGCGGCTCCAGTCGCTCAAGGCCTCCTTCGCCGCCCGGCTCCCGGGGGTGGCCTTTCCGCCCGCGGAGGGGGGGTTCTTCATCGGCGCGACCCTGCCGGAGGGCAACCGCATGGACCGCCTCCTGGCCCGCGCGGCGGAGGCCGGCCTCAGGCTGACGGACGGCCGGGCCTTCTTCCTCGATCCCGCGGCGGGCGAGCGCTTCCTCCGCGTGCCCTTCTGCTCCCTCCGCCCCGACGAGATCGCCGAGGCCGCCCGGCGGCTCGCGGGCCTCGTCGACAACCTGGGATAGGGCGCGGCGCGGCGGTCCCGCGGCGCGGCGGCCCTATCCGCGCGGCGGCGCGGTACCATTCCCCGGCGCCGCCGCGCCGCACCGGGTCAGCGCCGCGGCCCGAGCGCGCGCCCGCCACCCCCTTTTGCGGCCCCGGAACCTCGTCGCCCAATAAAACGGCCGCCCTCTCGGGCGGCCGGTCTCTTTCCCGGCCCGAAAGGCCGGGGTGCGAGGCGTTGGGCTTACAGGTCGCCGAAATCGACCGTGCGCTTGTCGGGGTTGGGGTTGCGGCGGAAGAAGACCGCCACGTTGCCGATGACGCGCACGAGTTCGCTCTTGGTCCGCGCCGCGAGTTCGACGGCGAGCTCGTGGCGGGACTCCTTGAAGTCCACGAAGCGGAGCTTCACGAGTTCGTGGTCGGCCAGGATCCGTTCCAGCTGGCCGACGAAGGCTTCGCTCGCGCCTCCCTTGCCGAGCATTATCTGGGGCTCGAGGGTCTGGGCGAGCCCGGCGAGATGACTTCTCTGCTTCGAATTGAGCATTGCGTTTCCTTCGGAAAAGATGGTATGCGCGCGGGCCCGCGGGTCGGCGGGCCGCCGCTGGATCGGGCTTCCCTAGAAGGGAAGCCCGGCGAGGAGGCGGACAAACAGCCCGACGAGCGCGCCGCCGGCGACGCGGACGAGGACGAAGACCGCGAAGCCCGTGACCAGCCCCTGAAGGTAGTTCACGATGCGGCCGCGGTAGAATACGCGATTGATCCGGAACAGGATCGGATTGAGCATGGCGTCGAGGACCATCCAGAGGGGATGCAGGCTGTTCCAACGCGCGGCGAAGGCGATGATGCGCGCGAGCGCGCAAAAGGACAGGAAGGAGAAGACGAAGGCGAAGGCCGACCAGAGGGCCGATAGGATCATGCCGAGGGCGATGCCGACGGACAGGGTGCCCGTGAAGGCCAGGGTCGTCAGGAGGTTGTTGGCCACGGCCAGGAAGGCCAGGGCGACGATCGGCGAAAAGTCGAAGCGGCCCTGCCGGAGGACGGGCATGC
>JAEUJG010000220.1 GCA_016794765.1 Spirochaetaceae bacterium
GAGGCTCCCTTCCTCGAGGCGGCCGCCGTGGTCGTGGTTGTGGAGGGTGGCGCCGCGCGTGGTCGCGATGACGGGGAAGGCGAGGGCGCCGTTCGCGGCGAGCGCGACCTCGGTGACGCGGGCCGCGACGTCCGACTCGCGCTGGCCCGGCCGGGCGAAGTCCAGGGCCGCGCGGTGCATCGCGACGCTGGTCGCCACGGCGGTTTCGAGTTCGGCCACCTCCTCGGCGCCCTTCAGTTCGCGGAGCTCGAGGGCGGCGCGGAGGAGGGGCAGGGAGGCGCGCCCGTCCACGGCGGCGGCGGGCGCCGCCAGGAGCTCGGCGAGCTCGCGCCGCGTGTCCTCGCGGTAGCATGGCAGGAAATGGAGGCGGCCGGCGGCGGCGGCGGCACCGGCGAAGGCGGCGAGGCCGGCGCGGGGCCTCGCCTCGTCGGCTCCCGCCAGGGCGGCGAGTTCGGCCGCGGACGGCAGGGGGCCGGTCCAGACGATGTCGTCGATGGAGGCGTCGTCGGCGAAGAGGGTGGCGCGGCCCGAGCCCAGGTCGATCGCCGCGGCAAGGCCGGGGACGGCGAGGCCGAAGAAATAGAGGAAGCTTGAATCCTGGCGGAAGGGATAGGTGTTGTCGAGGTAGTTCATCGGGCTTTCCCCGTTGCCGGGGAAGAGCGCGAGGCCTTCGGAGAGGCCGCGGGCGGCAAGGCCCTTGAGGAGGCGGCTGCGGCGTTCCTGATATATCACTGGGTTGAACATGGCACCATGCTAGGGTCCGTTTCCCGCCGCCGTCAAGCGGAATCGGCGGGGAAGGCGCTCCTGTCGTCCGAAAGGCTCCTTGACGGCGGGATCAGGGCTCGTGCCTTCGTTCGCGGCCTTCTTCGCGTTCGCCCTCGCGCCGCTCGCCGCCGTGGCGGTGTTCCGCCCTGCCGTGGCCCTCGACGCGGTTCCGGCCGCGGGCCTTGGCGCGGTAGAGGGCCGCGTCGGCCCGAGCCAGGAGGCGGTCGGCGTCCATGCCCTCCTCCCAGGAGGCGACGCCCGCGGAGGCGGTCGCGGCGAACTCGCCCGAACCGGCGGGCGAGCCCGGCCCCGCCGCGAAGCGCTCCAGGGCCATGGCCTTTCGCGCCCGCTCGGCGGCGTCCATCGCTCCCTCGGCGCCGACCTCGGGCAGGACCGCGAGGAACTCCTCGCCGCCGTAGCGGCCGAAGTGGTCGCTCGTGCGGAAGGAGCGGCGGCTGATGGCGGAGAAACGCCGGATGACCTCGTCGCCCGCGGCGTGGCCGTGGATGTCGTTGACCAGCTTGAAGTGGTCGAGGTCGAAGAGGGCTATCGACAGGCTCTTGCCGTAGCGGGCGGCGCGGCGGAGCTCTTCGTCCAAGACCGCCAGGATCGCGCCGCGGTTCAGGCAACCGGAGAGGCTGTCGGTCGTCGCCAGGCGCTGGAGCTCGGCGTTGGCCGCCGCGAGCTCGCGGTTCTTCTGCTCGAGCTCGAGCTCGAGGTCGCGGTGCTTGGTGTCGTCGACGAGGACGACGACGAGGCCGTCGGGCTCGCCGCGGGCGTCGCGCGTCGGCGCGTAGACGCCGTGGACGTGCTTCATCGGACTGTCGGGGGAGGGGCCCCTCCCCTCGAAGGCAATCGTCTCGCCGGCGAGGCCGCGGAGGATCAGCGGCTCCCGCTCGGCCGCCAGCTCGGGACCGATGACCTCTTCGTAGCGCTGGCCGACGATCCCCTCGAGGGGTTTCTTGAACTGCTCGGCGTAGGTGCGGTTCGCGAAGACGAAGCGGAGCTCCTTGTCGAGGTAGGCGATGAGGCAGGGCGCCGCCTCGATGATCGTGGAGAGGAGCCGGGCGTCGTCCTCGCGCTTGCGGCGGAGCCGCTCCGTCTCCGTGATGTCGAGATGCATGAAGATGATGGCGCCGGAGGGCAGGGGCATGGCCTGGACGCGGAGATAGCGGTCCCCGCTTTTCGAGATGCGCGAGATCGGCCGCCGGGAAAGGACGTCCGCCTCGATCGCGGCGCCCTCTTCGGGCGACAGGCCTTCTCGGGCGCACCAGGCGCGCACGAGCTCGGGGAAGGATCGCTCGTCGTCGAGGAATTTCCCGGGAAGGGTGAAGAGCTCCAGGTAGGCCGGGTTGGCGTAGGCGATGAGGTCGTCCGCGTCGACGACGAGAATGCCGATCTCGACGCTTTCGAAGACGCCGAGCACCGAGCGGGCGACGAGGAGCTCCTTGGCGCGGTCCCTGCGCTCGGAGCCGAAAAAGGCGTCCGCCAGGCGGCGGGCGGAGCGGTCGCCGTCCGCGCTCACAGGGCGCCGCCCAGGTAGAGGCGCGCGAGCTTCTTGCCGTCGGCGCCGCGGTAGGGATTGCCCGAGTGCTTGAGATAGCTCCGGTACGCGGCGCAGGCTTCGTAGTAGCCGTCCGGCCCGCGGAAGGTGGAGAGCTCGTCGCACTTGTAGAGCTCGAGGAGGAGGGGAAAGCGGGGGTCGTCCACGGCGTCGATCCCGCGGCCGAGGGGGAGGCGGGGGAGGGCCGCCGGCAACATATGGTAGCGGACGAGGAAGCCGACGTCGGCGGCCAGGGCGCGGGGGAAACCGAGGCGCGCGAGGAAGCGCTCGGCGACGGCGCGGCCGATCTCCGCGTGGCGGTCGAACTTGCGGCCTTCCGCGGCCGCGGCGCGGGGCTTGCCCGCGTCGTGGAGGAGAAGGGCCAGGGAGAGGCGGAGGTCGGGAAGCTTCCGGTGGCGGAAGGTCTCCATCGTGTGCTCCCAGGCGTCGCCCTCGGGATGGAACTCCTTGGCCTGTCCGACTCCCGCGAGGTCGGCGATCTCCGGCCAATAGGCGGCGACGAAACCGGTCTTGAAGAGGAAGTTGAAGGCGCGCTCCGGGGTCTTGCCGGTCAGGACGAGTTCGAGGAGGTCGCGCTGGGCGGCGAGGGGAAAGTCGCGGGGCGGGGCCGGCGCGTAGTCCGGCGGCAGGTCGTAGTCATGGCGGGCCAGAAGGCCGGCCGCCTCGAAGGTGGCGGTTTCGCTCGGCGCCGGACGGGGTTCGAGGAGGCGGGTCCGGAGGAGAGTATAGACGCCGCGGGGGTCGTGGAAGACGCCGCTTTCGGGATCGCGGAGAAGATCGAGGGGGGCGAAGGCGGCGGCCTCCGCCTGGGCGGCGGTCTCCGCGCAGCGAAGATAGAGCCGGCCTTGGCCGATGTGGCCGTCCTCGACCTCTTTTGGGGGGGGAAGCAGGGCGTCGGCGTAGGAGAGCCCGGGATATTCCAGCGTTTCCGAGGCCTTGGCGAGATCGACAAGGCTGCCTTCCGCCAGGCCGAAACGCAAGGGGGCCTTCTTGACGCCAAGGTAGCCGTCGAGGGCGGTGAAGGAAGCTTCGTAGCACCGAAGTCCCGCCCCGGCGAGGGTCGAGAAGGCGGAATCCATGGGATTAAGATAGCCATTTTGGCGCCCTTCTGTAAACTGCCGACGCTGGACGGCTCCCCATGCGCAGGGTATAGTCGGGCAAGCGTCATGCTTTGCGTATGCTGACATAGGCTTGAATATAGGCCCTATTTATGAGTATGATGCTAATGAATAAGTAAAGTATTAAATAACATTCGGAGGATTCATGATACTCAGGGTCACCAGCCTCAAGGCAAAACTGTCCATTTCCCTAGCCCTGCTCTCCGTTTTGTCCATGGCCTTGGTCGGCGTCGTGAGCTTCAGGGTCGGCGCCGCCCTCGTGACCGAAGCCATCGAAAGCGAAGCGGCCGTCCGCGCCGACCGGCTCGCCGGCCTCGTCGGGGCCGAAATCGCCCGCGGCGGCGTCGTGCTCGGCGGGCTTTCCCACAACCGGGACGCCATCGCCCTCGATTGGAAAAACGCGGAAGCCTCCTTCGAGGCCATCCTGGAGGACTCGGGCGGCATGTTCGAGCTCGTCTTCCTCGCGGAGGCGGACGGCTCCGGCCACGGCACCGGCGGCGTGCGCGCCAACATCGCCGAGCGCGCCTATTTCAAGGCGGCGATGGCCGGCGAGGAGCGGGTCGTCAGCGCGCCCCTCAGGTCCAAGGTCAGCGGGAACCTGGTCGTGCCCCTCGCAACCCCCGTCCACCGCGGCGAGGCGGTCGTCGGCATGGTCGGCGGCACGATGAGCCTGGCCTACCTGTCCGAGCGCATCTCCGGCGAGCGGGTCGGCAAGACCGGCTACGGCTTCCTCGTCGACGGCACGGGGCTCGTCATCGCCCACCCCGTCGCGGAAAAGATCCTCAACCTCAACATCGCGAAGGAAAGCGATCCCGGCCTCGCGGACGCCGCGCGGCGCATGATCGCCGGCGAGACCGGCCAGGGCGAGTACCTCTTCGAGGGCAAGGACAAGACCCTCTCCTTCGCGCCGGTGCCCGGCACGGACTGGTCGGCGGGGATCACGATCGAAACCGACGAATTCCTCGCCCCCCTCTACTCCCTCGGCTGGGCCATCGCGGCGATCATCCTCCTCCTGTCCCTGGCCGCCGTCCTCCTGGTCTTCCTCTTCCTCCGGCGGAGCTTCCGGCCGCTCGACCGCCTGAGCGCGGCGATCGCCGAACTCGCCCGGGGCGATCTCACGAAGCGCGTCGGCCTTGCCGCCGGGGACGAGGTCGGCCTCCTGGCCGCCGCCTACGACCGGGTGATGGACGAGCTCGCCGCCCTCCTGCGCGCGGTCAAGGCGGCCAACTCGGTGAGCGCCTCCCTGGGCGCCGACCTGACGGCGAACTCCGAGGAGACCTCCGCCGCCGTCGAGGAGATCGAGTCGACGATGGTGGGCATGCGCGACCGCATCGGCAGCCTCTCCGCGGCCGTGGCCGAGAGCGGCCGCGGCGTGGCGGACATCCGCGACGGCGTGGCCGGACTCAACGCCCTCATCGGCCGCCAGTCCACCGCGATCTCGCAGTCCTCCACCGCGGTGGAGGAGATCATCGCCGGCGTCGCGGAGATCGAGCGCAACGCCTCCGGCAAGCTCGCCACCTCGCGCGGGGCGGTGGAGCTCGCCCGCAAGGGCAAGGAAGCCATCCGCGAGACGGCCGACGCCGTCACGGAGATCGACCGCGGCGCGGGCGACATGCTCGAGACGATCAAGGTGATCAACGGGATCGCCGGCCAGACCAACCTCCTCGCCATGAACGCCGCCATCGAGGCGGCGCACGCCGGCGACTACGGCCGCGGCTTCAGCGTCGTCGCCGACGAGATCCGCAAGCTGTCGGAGTCGACGGCGCACAACGCGCGGAACGTTTCCGCCACCCTGCGCGCCATGGCCGAGCGCATCGCCTGGACCGCAGGGCGCAACAAGGCCGCCGCGGAGCTCTTCGCCGGCATCCACGACGGCGTGGAGGCCGTCTCCGGCGGCATGGAGGAGACCCTCGCCGGGCTCAAGGAGCTCGCCGCCGGCGGCTCGCAGATCGGCTCGGCCCTCGTGGAGCTCAAGGAGACCGCCGCCGCCGTCGCCGACTCCGGCCGGGGAATCGAGCTCCGGCTCGAGTCCATCGGCGAGGCCGCCTCGTCCGTGGCGCGCATCGCGGAGGAGAACGCCCTCGGCGTCTCCGAGGTGAGCTCCGGGCTCACGCAGGTGTCGCAGTCGGTCGTCCAGCTCGCGATGAAGAGCGAGGAGAACGCGCGCACGATCGAGGGCGTCGAGGCGAGGATGGCGGGCTTCACGGTATAGGCCGCGTCGCGGGTCCCGCTCCGCGCGGGTCCCGCTTCTCTAAGGCCCGCTTCACGCAGGCCCGCTCCGCGCGTGGCCGCCCCGAAGCCGCCCCTCACCTTCCGGTGGCGGGCGGTTTTTTCTTGAGGCCCTTGGCGCTCGGCGCCGCCGCGGCGGGATCCTCCGGCCAGTCATGCTTCGGATAGCGCCCGCGGAGCTCCTTCCGGGCCTCCGCCCAGGAGCCGCGCCAGAAGCCGGGCAGGTCGGCCGTCACCTGGAGGGGCCTTCCCGCCGGGGAGAGGAGCCTGAGGACCAGGGGACGGCCGCAGAGCCGCGGGTGCTCGGCCAGGCCGTAGAATTCCTGCACCCGCGCCTCGACCACCGGATCGGCTCCCGCCGCGTAGAGCACCGGCCGCGAGGAGCCGGAGGGCAACTCGACGCGCTCCGGGGCCTCGCGGTCCAGGGCCGCGCGGGCGGCGTAGGGCAGCAGGGCCTCGAGCGCTCGGCGGAGCGCGGAGCCCGTCAGGACGGGGCCGGGACCGCCCGACACGAAGGGGCCGAGCCAGGCCGCCGCGTCGGCGCGGAGCGCCGCCTCGGACAGCGCCTCGAAGGTCGCGGCCTCTCCCCCTTCGCCGCCTCGCGCTCCCCGCTCGGCGAGGCGCGCGGCGTACCAGCGCGCCCGCGCCAGGAAGTCTCCCGCGCCGGCCTCCTCCCAAGGCAGGATGCCGAGGCCCTCCGCCGCCACGCGGGCGGCGAGGCTTAGGGCGGCGTCCCGGGCCGAGGGCGCGCCGAGGGCGGTCTCCGCGAGGAGGATGGCGCCCGCCCGCCTCCGCCTCCGGGCGCGGCAGGAGAGCC
>JAEUJG010000222.1 GCA_016794765.1 Spirochaetaceae bacterium
TGGGGTCGTCGTACCAGCCGCGCCTGACGGCTATGAAGCGCACCAGGGCGGTGCCGACGAGGGAGCAGAACACCGCGGGGGGGAGCACCGCTAAAATGATGAAGTTGTTGAGATTCATGTCGCGATCCTTGTTTTATATCGATTGTCGAATGGCATGACTGGTTTCGGGAGGCCGTTCCCCGGCTTTCCGTTGTCGTGTTTCTGTCGATCCCGCGCGCCATGGGCCGCCGAAACAGGCTCCCGTCGCGCTAATGAGCATCGCGCCACCTGAAGCCGCACGACGGATTGTCCGCCATGAGCGTCAGGCGCTGAACAATTTAGCACAACGAAAGCACCATCACAACGATGGTTGTTATTGTTTTTTAACCATCAAGTCTCCGTAAACCTCGAGATAGCGCTCGGTCATAGCGGCGGCGGAGTAATCGGCCTCCCATGCCGCGCGACCGGCGCGGCCCATCCTCGTCCGAAGCTCGGAATCGCCCGCCACCCGGGCTATCGCCGCCCTAAAAGCCTCGGCCTCGTTGGGAACCGCAAAACCGCGCGGCCCGTCTCCGGCGCCGGATACGCCCAATACTTCGGGCACCCCCCCGACCGCGGAGGCGACAACGGGCAAGCCCGCGGAAAACGCTTCGAGTACGGACATGGGCATGCCTTCGCCATCAGACGGTAGGAGGAAAAAATCCACAAGGCTTAGATAGGACGCGGCGCCCGGCGCGGCGCCCAATGCCACGAAATTTTCCGGGTCTCCCGTGGCGGGCTCGCCGCCGATCCAAGCTATGGTCGCCTTTTTAGGCAACGCGCGAGCCGCCGCCCGAGCCAGGTCTATGCGCTTTGGCGGCGCGTCGCGGGCCACGACCAGCCCCAGCGGGCTTCCGCGCCTCCTTAGCCCGGTCAGGCGGTCGGCGATCGCGGCGTCGCGCGGCCGGAGAAGCAGGGTGTCGGGTACGCCGTTGGCGGCGTACAGCGTCGCATATCCGTCGCCGCGCATCGTCTCTTGGTCGAGCCTGGATACCGCGACGATCGCGCCGGTGGCATCGCGCAAGGCCTTGTCGACCGCCAGGAGTTTCCGGTTCCGCACGCGCAACTGGTCATAGCCGTGCATCGTGTAGACGATCCGTCCACGGTCCACTCCCACCGCCAGACGCC
Source organism: Spirochaetaceae bacterium (assembly GCA_016794765.1). GTDB lineage: Bacteria > Spirochaetota > Spirochaetia > Treponematales > Rectinemataceae > JAEUJG01. The sequence goes on from JAEUJG010000222.1 coordinate 1,147, forward strand.
CCAAAGCCGCCGCTTTGGAAGTATGGAGATGGACGATGTCGGGCTTGTAGTCGCGGTAAAGTCTCGATAGCTCGCCAAGGGCCCGAATATCCCAAAACGGTGAAATGGCCCGTCGCAAGCTGGGCAGGCCGAAGAGTCGTATGCTTTGCCCAGCGTCCCGCCAAGCCTCGCCGTCGCCTTCGGGGCCGGAGGCTATGGCCGACTCGTAGCCACGGGAGGCGAGTTCCCCCGCGAGCGTGGCGACGACGCTTTGCGCCCCGCCGGCCTCGGAACGGGTGACTACCTGGAGAATCCTCAACTCGTCGCTTCCTTCCGGCCAGGCGTCGCGGCCTCACCCGCGGCGTCGACCGCCGCCCCGGCCGCCATAAGGCACAAGCCGAGATAAAATCCGAGGAAGGTGATGCCCCCGGGCGCCATCGCGTCGGCCGACATGAATCCGACATAGGCCATGAGTGAGGCGGGTAGGATGCCGGCCTTGCCTCGCCCCCGCCAAACAGCCGTCAGGAAGATTGCGACATACCCGAGAAAAACAAAGAGACCGTTCTCGAAGAACATCGCCAGAAAGCCGTTGTGGGGCCCGAGTCCGCCGTAGGCGAACTCTCCGTAGATGGCTTTTCCCCGCATGGTCGAATCAAGGAGCCGCTTGTTGTCCTCTCCGTCCGTAAAGCCCCAACCGAGCAGTGGTCGTTCGAGTCCCTTGGATGCGTAACCCTGCCAGAGTTCTTGCCTGCCCGCAAGCGCCTTGTCGAGGGCGGGGACATAGTGCAGGGAAAACACGATGATCGCGAGGATGGCCGCGGCCGCGATGACGATGGCCGTGGTCCGACGGATCTTGTCGGGCACCGCGAGATAGAAGGCGCCGAGCGCGAAAGCAAGGGCTGCGGTCCTCGAACCCTGGACATCCAGGAATCGCGCTTCGGTATACAGGATGATCAGGCCCGCCAGGAGCACGGCCCGCCCGGCCCAGGCGGCTCGGCCGCCCTTGGCGCGCAGCATCGCGCCGAGACCCAAGGGGAACCAGGCGAACAGCATGCCAAAGGTGTTGGGATTGAGCGTAAACGGCAGGAGGCCCTTGCGCATCAGGATTACCAGCGTTCCCATGCCGATTGACACGATGCCGACCGCGGTGAGCCAGCTGACCTCGCGCCGCTCCTTGGGCACGGCGATGAACATGGCCGCCGCGCCGAATAGCGACGGTATTCGCGAACTCGATTTCATGAATGCCAGCCTGCTTCCCGTCCCCAACGCCAATAGAACCCCATCCTTGAGGGCTATAAGCGCGAAGAACGAGAGCACGAGGAGGAACCACCGGTCGCCGACGACCTCCCGCCGGTAGAGGAATCCGACGATCAGGCAAAGGCCCAGGAGCGCGATGGAGCCGGCCCGGCTCAGTTCGGAGGTAAAAAGGACGGCGCCGAGGACAAAGGGGAGCGCACGCTCCGTAAGTCGCCGTGCC
>JAEUJG010000225.1 GCA_016794765.1 Spirochaetaceae bacterium
ATCAAGGCCCATCTGCCCCTTGAGGTTCTCCCAGCGCATGCCGAGCTCCGCGTCGACCATGGAGGCGGGAAGCTCGACCGTGGCGCGGGCGAGGAGGCCGTCGACGACCGCCTTCTCCTTGAGCTGGCGGAGCTTCTGCTCCAGGCGCTTCTCGAGGTTCTTCTTGAGGTCGGCCTTGAGGTCGTCGAGGGTCTTGTACTTCTCGGAGACGTCCTGGGCCAGGTCGTCGTCGAGCTCGGGGAGCTTCTTTTCCTTGAGGTTCGTGAGCTTCGCCTCGACGGTGACGGAGCGGCCGGCCAGCTCCTTGTACTCGTAGTCGGCGGGGAAGGTCTTGGCGAACTTCTTGGACTCGCCCTTCTTCATGCCGACGATCTCGTCGTCGAACTTGTAGAGGTTGTAGCCGGTGCCGATCTCGAAGCTGAAGTCCTGGCGCTCGCCGCCGGCGACGGGGGCGCCGTCCTCGCCGAGCTCCTTGTAGTCCACGGTCGCCACGTCGCCCTTGGCGGCCTTGGCGCCGTCCTTCTTCTCGACCACGAGGGCGTTGCGCTCCCGGATCTCGGTGAGCTCGCGCTCCTCGTCGGCCGCGGTCACGGTCACGGCGGGAACCTCGACCTCGATGCCCTTGTAGTCGGCGACGGGCACGGTCGGGAAGACGTCATAGGTGACGGCGAAGGTGAAATCCGCGTCGAGGTCGAACTTGGGCTCGCCCTCGAGGGAGGGGGTGGAGTAGGCGATGGGCTTCTCGTCGATGTCCTTGACGGCTTCCTCGACGGCCTTCTCCATGACGCGGCCCATGGCGTCGAGCTTGAGCTCCTCGCCGTATTTCCGCTCCAGGACGGACGCGGGCACGTGGCCCTTGCGGAAACCGTCGATGCGGACGTTCTTGGAGTACTCGGCGATGAGGCCGGCGTAGGACTTCTTCACCTCGTCGCGGGGTACGGTGATCGTGAGCTTTACGGCGGAGCGCTCGAGGCGCTCGATGTTCTTGGCGGCTACCATGGGGTTTCCTCTCTGGTCCTATAGAGTTCGGGCCGCCCGTGAGGCGGCTCGGAGGACGGTCTCGAATGGCGGCGGCTGGCGCCGCGTAATAAAAAAGGCGATCCGGTCTATCGTCCGAATCGCCTCGTCCGTTCAGAGCGGGAAACGGGAGTCGGACCCGCGACATCCACCTTGGCAAGGTGGCGCTCTACCACTGAGCTATTCCCGCGCTAGATGTACCCTCGCGCACCGCTTGGGATGCGAGAGAAGGGACTTGAACCCTCACGCCGCAAGGCACCAGATCCTAAGTCTGGCGTGTCTGCCATTCCACCACTCTCGCGTTGCCGCGGCATGGTAGCCGGAGCGTCTTGCCGCTGTCAAGGAGTCCCGTTTTCGCCTTGCGGCGCCAACGTTCCCTTTCTTCGGGCGAACCGGGAAGGCTTTTGGCCTTCCCGGTTTTCCCTACTTGAGCCGCGCAGGCATCGAACCTGCGACCCGCAGATTAAGAGTCTGCTGCTCTGCCAGCTGAGCTAGCGGCCCGTCATTCCTTGTCGAAGGGCCGGCGTCCGTCGCTTGCGCGTTGCGTTCGTCAGTCATTCGGCGAGATGAACAATGCCAAAAACGCA
>JAEUJG010000467.1 GCA_016794765.1 Spirochaetaceae bacterium
CGGCGCGGCAGGCGCGGTCGCGGCGGCCTTCGCCGCCTCGGGCGAGTACGCCTTCAGGGCCGCCGCCTCGATGCGGGAGCGGTCGCCCTTCGCCTCGGCGCGCAGGACCTCGATCGCGGTCATCGGAAGGATCGTGTCCGCCTCGGGCTCGTGGGGAAGGCCCGTGTACAAGGCGACAAATAGCCGCACGGAGTCCGTGCCGATCTCGGTGCCCGGAGGCAGGGCGACCTCGCCGTACTTCGCCTCCAGGGAGTTGGCCTTCTCCGTCTCCGAGCCGGCGCCGAAGGCGCGCACGAGGCTTGGCGCCGGGATGCCGAAGGCCTTGCCCACGTCGGTCCAGGTGTAGGAGCCGCGGATGTCGGAGGGGCTCGGGAGGCCGGCGAACTCGCCGGACTTGATGACGGCGGGATCCTTCGAGCCCTGGGTCTTCCACAGGCCGAGGCCCGCGGAGAGGGCGATGCCGCCGAAGATGGTCGCGGCGACGGCCAGGCCGAGCGCCTTGGTTCCGATGCGGATCATGCCTGGCCTCCTTCGGAAGCGGCCCCGTCCGGAGTGGGCGCCCGCGCGGTTTTGTCGGCGGGAGCGTCGAGAGGACCGGTGGCCAGCTCGACCGTCGCGGGAACGGGGCAGGCGGCCTCGCTCGTGCACTTGAGACAGGTTATGCACTGGTGGTCGCGCGCGGCCGTCAGGGATTCGACCTCGATGTTCATGGGACAGGCCTTGGAGCAGGCGTGGCAGGAGATGCAGGTGGAGGCCTTGCGCTTGATCCCGAAGACCCTGAAAAGGTTGAAGATACCGAGGAGGGCGCCGTAGGGGCAGGCGTACTTGCAGAAGGGCCGCTCCACCGCGAGGGAAAGGAGCACCGTGGCGCCCAGGACGATGAAGCCGGCCACCGCGACCTCGCCCGTCCAGAAATTGAAGAGGGCGAAGTAGGGATCGTAGTCCTGGAAGAAAAGCTTGCCCGTGACGACCGTCATGTAGCTCACCCAGGCGAGGACGGCGTAGCGCAGGAAGCGCAGGACTCGGTCCAGGCCCCTCGGGACCATCGCGTTGTGGCGCTTCCCGAACATCCGCTTCCCGAGCCTGCCGAGCCACTCCTGGAAGGAGCCGAAGGGGCAGATCCATCCGCAGATCACGGGCCCGAAGAGGAGGGCCAGGAGAAGGCCGAGGACGGCGAGGACGACGGAGGATTCGTGCACCTTCTTGACGAGGGTGCCGAGCGTGGCGAGCTGCCAGAAGGACACGACGCCACCGAAGGGGCATATCGCGTGGAGGGAGGCCGAGCCCGCGAGGGGCAGGACCACGCCTTGTTCCTTGAGGGCGGTCGTCGTCGCGACGAGGACGACGAGGACGAAGAAGAAAATCTGGATCGCGAGGCGCCATCGTTGCGCCCTCGGTCTCGGGGCCTTGATCCTGGCCGGCATGGTTCCTCCTTGCGGTCATGCGATACTGGCCGGCGCTTCCGCCGGGTCCGCGGGGCCTAGTATTTCGAAAGGCCGTTCCTGAAGGCGGCGAGATGGTTCTCCGAGGCGGCCTTGAGCCGGGAGAAGAGCTCGCGCAAGGCGGCGTCGGCCGCGCCGGAAAGCGCCGGATTCCGCAGGAAGGCCTCGTACATGGCGATGTTGTCGAGCTCCGCCCGGACACCGGCGGCGAAGGCCTCCTTGAGCCCGGCGGGGAGGACGACATGGGCCGCGCCCTCGTCCGCTGGAAGGGCGAGGCCCCGCGACGCGAATTCGGCCGCGAGCCACGCGATGTGCGAATCCTCCGAGGCCTTGATGTTCGAGAAGGGTCGGTCCGCGCCGAAACGCCCCATGATGGCGACGTACTCGGCCCGGGCGAGGTATTCGTCCTCGATGGCGTAGCGGAGCATCGCCGGGACCGAGGCGCCGGGATCGGCGGCGGCGGCCTTGGCTCCCCACGGCGCCGCCCCTTCCGCGAAGGTCGATCGCAGGGAACCAAGCGCGAGGACAAGGATCGGCGCGAGCGTCGCGGCGTGGAATGAGCGGCGGCGGGCTGATTGGACGGTCGACATATAGCTCTCCTTTCCAACTCGGGATACCCTTGTAATAGCAGTTCCCATGCCAATCGGAGCTCGTGGTGCGATTATTGCAGGACAACTTGCCAAGGCCCCGGATTAAGGCGCGAAGCGCCGCGCCGGCGCGGAATGTCGGGCCCCTTGGGCGGCGATTGGTTTCGCGGAACCATGCGGGAGGCGCGACGAGGGCGGAGGAAGAGCCCCAACTCGATAAAAGCATCCGGATATAGCTTCGGGGATCGGCCGGCGGATTGCAAGCTTGACCGAAAGCGAGGAAGGCGGGAGGGAAATCCTTGCCCCCCACAGGAAAGGATTGCCCGCCCGCCGGCCGGAGCGCGGGGGCTCTCAGTCCTCGAGGACGAGGATTTCCACCCGCCGGTTCAGCGCCTTGTTCGCCTCGGTGTCGTTCGGCGCCAGGGGCTTCGTCGCGCCGAAGCCGCGGTAGAGGAGGCGCGCCGCCGGCACGCCGCGGGCCACGAGCTCGTCCACGACACCCTTGGCTCGCCGGATCGAGAGCGCGAGCTCGTCGGCCGGCCGGCCCACGTCGGCGGTGTGGCCGCTCACGAGGAAGGTCCTTCCTTCGATGCCGCGCAACGCGGCGGCGATGGCGTCGAGGCGCTTCGCCTCGGCGGGAAGGACGCGGTCGCCGTCCGCGGCGAAGCGGAGATCCTTCACCGTGAGGAGGATGCCCTCGGGATCGCGCTCGGCGCTGACGCCCTCGCCGAGGTCCAGGGCGAGCTCCTCGCCGCTTTGGAGGGCCCCCGGTCCCGCCGAACTCAAGCCTGACGAGGCGGCCGCCGCGCCGGCCGCGACGGCCGCGCCGGCTCCCGCGTCCCCGCCCCCGAGGGCCTCG
>JAEUJG010000256.1 GCA_016794765.1 Spirochaetaceae bacterium
AGGCCCGGCGAGGGAGCGGTCCCTCGATTCGACCAGGGCCCGGAAGTCCGCGGCGCCCAGCCCCTCGGCCTCGTAGGAGAGGAGGCTGCCGACGATGGAGCGGACCATGCGCCAGAGGAAGGCGTTGGCCGCGATCTCGAAGACCAGGAGGTCGCCCTCCCAGCGGAAGGCCGCCTCGTGGACGAAACGGTGCCGCGAGAGGCTCGCGTCCTTGGCGGAGGAGAGCGCGGTGAAGTCGGTCTCGCCGAGCATGGTTCCCGCCATCGCGTTCAGGACCCCGAGGTCGGGGCGGCGGCGCAGTTCGTGGGCGTAGCGCAGGCGGAAGGGATCGCGGGCTCCGCCGCACAACGTAAAGTAGCGGTAGCGCCGGAGGCGGGCGTCGTAGCGCGAATGGAAGTCGTGGTCGGCCTCGCGGGAGTCGAGGACGCGGAGGTCGCGCGGCAGGAGCTTGTTGAGGGCGGGCACGAAGCGGTCCGCGGGGATGGAGCGGATGTCCGTGTAGAAGTTGGCGACCTGGCCGAGGGCGTGGACGCCCGAATCGGTCCGGCCGGCGCCCACCGTCGGCACCTCGTGCCCGTGCATCCTGCCGAGGGCCTTCTCGAGCTCCTCCTGGACGCTGCGGTCCTTCTTCTGCCGCTGCCAGCCGGCGAAATCCGTCCCGTCGTAGGAGAGGGTGAGGAGTATGTTCCTTTTTCCGTCAGTCATCTGCTTCGTCGTCGTCCTGGTCGAGTTCCGCCTTGATGCGGTCATAGAGGTCGCGGGCCTTGTCGAGGAGGGGGCCCGGCTTGGACTTGCTGCGCTTGCCGAGGCCGAACATCTTGGCGATGGCCCGCTTCGAGGACTCGAGGGCCTCGAGGCGCTTGGCCGCGTCGCCGCGCTGGCCGTACTTGAGCTCGAGCACGCCCTTCAGGTAGAGGACGCCCTCGTAGCCGTAGTTCTTGTCGGTGTCGGGGCCGAGCCACTTCACCTGCGCCAGTTGCTGCGTGCCCTTCTGGTCGAGGTCCACCGCGTGGCGGTAGAGGAAGCGGGCCTTGCGGTGGAAGATCTCGCCCGAGTAGCCGAAATTCTCTCCGGGACGGTGCCGCTCGAGCTCGGCGCAGAGCCAGGCCGCGCGGAGGGAGCAGAGGCCCTGCTTGACGACGGGCGCGTAGTCCTTGGGGAAGCGTTCGTAGGAGAGCATCGCGAGGTAGTAGCTCGCGGCGCCCGAGAGGAGGTCCCGCGCGGAAGAGAAGTCCAGGGGCTCGAAGAGGCGTTGGGCGGCCTCGACCCGCGCGGAGATGCCGTCCTGGAGGGCTTCCCTCGTCTTCTGCGGCGGCTCCGCGAAGTCGGACTTGAAGGCGGCGTACCAGCAGGAGGGGCAGACGGAGAGCTCGTAGACGAGGGGATGGACCTCGCCGTAGGCCTGCATGGGGATGTAGGTGCGGTGGAGCTCGTCGGTGAGGTCGCCGGCGTTGAGCCGGCCGGAGAACAGCTCCTCGCGCTTGAACACGGCGTCGCACACGGGGCAGCGCGTCGATTCCTTGGCGACGAAGGTGACCTTCTTTTCCTTGTCGTCCTTTTCGGGCTTCGCGGCGGGTCGTACCATGGCGTTTCAGTCCTCGATGATGACGACGGCCACGGCGTTGTCGCTCTCGTGCGTCAGCGAGAGGTGGAGGCTCCGCCCCCCCGCGGCCTGGAAACGGGCGAGGGCCGTCCCGTAGAGTTTCATGTCGGGGCGGCCGTTGTGGTTGTTCAAGACCTGGATGTCCCGGAGCGCGATGCCGGAAAGCCCCGTGCCCAGGGCCTTGCCGAAGGCCTCCTTGGCGGCGAAGCGCGCGGCCAGGGAGAGCGCGGCCGAGTGGCCCCGTCCCTCCGCGGCGACGATCTCGTCCGGATGGAAGAAGCGCTGGACGAGGCCCGGCACCGCGAGCCAGTGGTGGATTCGCCTGACGTGCACGATGTCGACGCCGAGGCCGAGGATCATGGGTTGCTCTCTTTCCGCGCCGCGGCGCGCAGGACCACCGTCACCGTCTGGGGCTCGTAGGAGTCCACGGCGAAGTCCGGCGGCAGGGCGGCGACCACTGGGAGGGTGTAGGTTCCCGGGCGCCGCAGGGCGGAGAAGTCGACGGACAGCGTGGCGGCGGCGGGCTCGTATCCGCGGAGGTCCGCCTTGGAGGACTGGAGGCGCAGGCTGCCGGCGGGCAGGGGCTCCGCCAGCTCGAGCGCCTCCGCCAGGCCGAGGGCGGCGATCTCCAGGCCCTCGAAAGTCTTCACCGCCAGGGATTTCTGGATGACGGCGCCGAACTCGACGGTTTCGGAACCGACCACGAGGACCAGCGGGTCCTTCCGCCCCAGGCGCGCCTTCACGGTGAAGTCCTCCTTGCGCCCGGCCAGCTCGATCGGGTCGGTGGAGACGTCGTCCACGCGGGCCACGGCGCTCGCGGGACCGGCGATCTCGACCTCGGCGGGGGAGAAATCGAAGGAGAGGAGCTCGTAGCCGGGCTCGAGGTAGCCGCGGAAGGAGGGAGTCACGGGCACGATGCGCGAAACCTTGCGCTCGATCCCGACGGCGATCTCGGCGGGTTCGACGAGGATCTCCAGGGGATCGACGCCGAGGGCGCTCCCCTTCTTCTCGATCTGGATGGGCGCCTTGACCACGCCCTCGCTCCGCTCGCCGCTCAGGTCGAGGACTGCGACGAGGTCCTCCTCCTGGATCGAGAAGACGTCGTTCGACTCGCCGCGGAGCGTCACGCGCACGCTGCGCGGATACTGGCTCGCGGGGACGTATTCCTCGTTCATCGCGACGGAGAGGGGCAGGGAAAGGTAGCGGTCCTCGAGCCGGTTCAGGCGGTAGAAGAAAAAGAGGAGGAGGGCCGCGGCCAGCGAAAGGATCTTGGCCGGCCAATCGTCGAGGAGCCGGGCGAGGAAGTTTTTATTCCTCATGGGGAGCCTCCTCCGCCGTCTCGCCTTGGTCGGGGAATTCGAGGAGCTCGCCGAGCCGGCGCCGCACCTGGTCGGCCGACAGGCCGTAGTAAAGCTTGGAATCGTAGGCGAGGGAGAGGGCGCCCGTCTCCTCGGAGACGACCAGGATCACCGCGTCCGCCTCCTCCGACAGGCCGAGGGCGGCGCGGTGCCGCGTACCGAAGCTCTTCCGGATGTCCTGCTGCTCGGACAGCGGCAGGAAGCAGCCGGCCGCCGAAATGCGCCCGTCTTGGACGATCACCGCGCCGTCGTGGAGGGGCGTGTCGTGGCCGAAGATCGAGAGGATGAGGCTCGAGGAGATCAGGGCCTCGAGCCGCGTCCCCGTGTCGGCGATGTTCTTGAGGCCGACGTTGCGCGCGAAGACGACGAGGGCGCCGCGGCGGCTCGCGGAGAGCGTCTCCGCCGCGTTGAGGATGGCCTCGATCTGGCCGACCCGCGGCCGGGCGCCGCCGCGGAGGAAAGAGCCCTGGCCGAGGCGCATGAAAATCTTGCGGAGCTCCGGCTGGAAGACGATGGCGAGGGCGATGACGAGGCCGGGCGCCAGGATGTTGAGGACCCAGGTGACGGTCGTGAGCTGGAGGAAGAAGGCGGCCGCGTAGAAGCCGGCCAGGATGAGGGCGCCCTTGACGAGCTGGATGGCCTGGGTGCGGAGGAGCAGCTCGTAGGTCTTGTAGACCAGGAAGGCCAGGAGGAGGATGTCGAGGGTCGGGCGGAGGTAGTCCGCCAGGAAGCCGTTCGCGAGAATCGAGCCCATCAGGCTTTCCCTCCCCTTCCTAGGTCCGGCCGCCGGCCGTCGCGCCCGCCCCGCCGGGGGCGCGGCCCCCCGTCGCGGCGGCGAAGAGGGCGAGGGCGTCGCGGGTCTCGGCCGCGTCGTGGACGCGGAAGATGCGGGCTCCCTTGGCGAAGGCGGCGCAGGCGGCGCCGAGGCTCCCCGCGAGGCGGCCCTCCGGAGGGCGGCCCGTAAGGGCGCCGACGAAGGACTTGCGCGAGAGGCCGACCAAGACAGGATAGCCCAGGTCGGCGAGCCCGTCGAGCCGGGAAAGGAGGGCCAGGTTGTCCTCGAGGCGCTTGCCGAAGCCGATGCCGGGATCCAGGACGACGCGGTCCCGCGGCACGCCGGCGGCCTCGGCCCGGGCGGCGGCCTCAAGAAGGAAGGCGGCCACCTCGCGGGGGCAATCCCCGTAGGAGGGCGCGGCCTGCATCGTCTTCGGGTCGCCCCGCATGTGCATGAGGATCACGGGAGCCCCCGCGGCCGCGGCGACGGCCGCGATCTCCGGCTCGTGGAGGAGGGCGGAGACGTCGTTGACGATGTCCGCTCCCGCGGCCAGCGCGGCGCGCGCGACGGCTGCCTTCCGCGTGTCTACGGAGATGGGGACGCCGCTCTCCTTCCTGATCGCCTCTATCGCGGGGATGACCCGCTCGAGCTCCTCCTCGAGGCCGACGTAGTCGGAGCCGGGTCTCGTGGACTCCCCGCCGAGGTCGACGAGGTCGGCGCCTTCGGCCGCCGCCCGGAGCGCGGCGTCCCGGGCGGAGAGGACCGCGCGGGCGCGGCTCGGCGCGTAGAAGGAGTCGGGCGTCGCGTTGACGACGGCCATTACGGCGAAGGGCTCGAGCTCGAGGAAGCGGCCGCCGGGCAGGGAGAGCCGGCTCATTCCCGGTTCCCCGAGGCGCGGAAGAGGAAGATGCGCGCGGCCTCCGCCTCGTCGCGGCGCAGCCGCTCGGCGACGGCGGCGGCGGAAAGGCCGGCCATCTCGAGGAGTTCGGCGCGCGTCCCCTGCGCGAAGGGTTCGGCGGGGAAGCCGAGGGCGGCGAAGGACAGGCGCGGCAGGCGGCGGGCCGCGAGGGCGGCGAGCGCCTCGCCGAGCCCTCCGGAGGAAACGCCCTCCTCCAGGAAAAGGATGCGGCGGTAGGGCGCCGCGACGTCGAGGAAGGCCTCCTCGTCGATGGGCGCCGCGAAGCGGAGCGAGTAGACGTCGGCCGAGCGGCCCTCGCGGAGGAGCGCGTCGGAGGCCTCCACGGCGATCGGCACGAGGCCGCCGAGGGCGACCACGAGGGTCTCGGCGCCGGCCCGGCGCAGGAAGACGCCCCGGCCCGCCACGAGGGGCTCGGCCGCGGCCGGTTCCTCGGCCGGACAACGCGCCTTGGGGATGCGGACCATCGTCGGCCCGTCGGAGGCGAGGCCGTAGGCGAGCGCCATGTCGAGCTCGCGGGCGTCCGAGGGCGCGATGATGGTCATGTTCGGCATGGAGCGGAACAGCGCCAGGTCGTAGATGCCCTGGTGGGTCTCGCCGTCGCCCTCCACCGCGCCCGCCCGGTCGAGCACGAAGGTGACCGGAAGCCGCGGCAGGGCGACGTCGTGGAAGACCTGGTCCACCGCGCGTTGCATGAAGGTCGAATAGATGGCGACGACGGGGCGCATGCCGCCCGTCGCGAGGCCCGCGGCGAAGGTGACGGCGTGCTCCTCCGCGATGCCGACGTCGTAGAGCCGGCCGGGGCAGGCGGCGCGGAACTCCTCGAGGCCGGTGCCCTTGGCCATCGCCGCCGTCACGGCGACCACGCGGGAATCGGCGTAGCCGCGCGCGATGAGCGAGGCGGAGAAGGCCTCGGTGAAGGTCTCCGCGGGCCTCGCCTCGATCTTGCCGTCGGACACGCGCATCGGCGAGACGCCGTGGTAGCGCGCGGGATCCTCCTCGGCGAGTTCGTAGCCCTTGCCCTTCCGCGTCAGGACGTGGACGACGACGGGCCGCTTCAGGGACCTGAGCTCGCGGAAGACCTGGATCATCGCCGGCAGGTTGTGCCCGTCTATCGGCCCGACGTACTCGAAGCCGAGGTCGGCGAAGAGGTTTTCCTTGAAAAAGAGCGCCTTCACGGCGCTCTTGCCGCGCACCATGAGGGGATAGAGCCAGGGGCCGAAGAGGGGGATGCGGCGGACGAGGGCGTCGACCCGGCTGCGGAAGTTCTGGTAGCGGACCGTCGTCGAGAGCCGCGAGAGGTAGCGGGACAGGGCGCCGACGTTCGGCGAGATGGACATCTTGTTGTCGTTGAGGACGACGACGAGGGGCAGGCCGAGCTGGCCGGCGTGGGAAAGGGCCTCGAAGGCCATGCCGCCCGTGAGGGCCCCGTCGCCGATGACGGCGATCACCTTGCCCGGCTCGTCCTGGAGGCTCCGGGCCGCCAGGAGGCCGAGGGCGCTCGAGATCGAGGTGGAGGCGTGGCCCGTGTCGAAATGGTCGTGGCAGCTCTCGCTGCGCTTGGGAAAGCCGGAGAGCCCGCCCGCCTTGCGGAGGCCCTCGAAGCAGTCGCGGCGGCCCGTCAGCAGCTTGTGCGCGTAGCACTGGTGGCCGACGTCCCAGACGATGGCGTCCTTCGGCGAGTCGAAGACGCGGTGCAAGGCCAGGGTAAGCTCGACGACGCCGAGGTTGGAGGCGAGGTGCCCCCCGTTGCGGCTGACCGTCGCGACGATGCGGCCGCGGATCTCCTCGGCGAGGGAGCGGAGGCCCTTCGCGTCGAGGCGCTTCAGGTCGGCGGGCGAATCGATCGAATCAAGGATGGACATTGCCGGAACGATACCATAACGGCGGGGAATTTTCCAGAGACGCCGTCCGGCCCGCCGGCCGGCGCGGGGGAGGCCCCCTTGCGCCTGATCCCCGCGTCGGGGCACCATGGCCGCATGCCCGACTTCACCCTCCTGACGCTCAGGCTCCACGCGAACATCCCCTACGAGGGTCTCGAGAATCCGCCCTTCGCCGGCCTCCCCTCCCCCGCCGAGGTCCGAGACCTCCTGCCGCTCGTCCGCGGCCGCGAGGCGCCGCTCCTCGGCGAAGCCGCGCCTCCCGCCGCGCCGGGCGGCGCTACGGCCGCCGCCCAGTCGACGCCCGCGCAAAAACCCGGGCGCTCGGGCCTCGAAGAAGGCGAGGAGGAACTCTTCATCTTCGAGGAAGCCGAACTCATCGAATTCGATCCCGACGACGGTCCCCGCGTCATCCTGCCCCTGCCGCCGCCGCGCTTTTACGGCCGCATGGCCGCGCCGACCAAGGGCGACCGCAAGGCGAAGGCGGAGCCGTCCATTCCCGCCCCGGGAGCCCCCGCCCCGGAGGCCCCGGCCGGCGACGGAACGGCAGCTCCCCCCTCCAAGGACGGGGCGAAGCCGCCGAAAACCAGCGTCGAGTACTCGCTAGCGCCGGGCACCTATCTCTTCATGCAGTTCCGCCCCCTCGACGCCGAGGAAATGCGGAGCGGCCTCGAGTGGTTCGCGCGCGAAAGCTGGTGGGAGGCCGCCGCCGCCCGCGGCCCCTACCTCGTGCGCCGCATCGCCGAAGACGGCGAACTCGCCACCCAGATCATCCGGGGGATCTAGGACCGCTCCCCGAGGGCGACCTCGCGGCCCGCCGGGCCCGCCTCGTCGTGCTTGAAATAGGCCAGCGCCTCGAGCATGCGCTTCGCCTGGGCGGAGAGCTCCTCGGACATCGAGGCGAGCTCCTCGCTCGAGGAGGCGTTCTGCTGGATGACGGAGTCGAGCTGGGTCAGGGCGGTGTTCACCTGCCCGACGCCGCTCGATTGCTCGCGCGTCGAGGCTGCGATCTCCTGGACGAGCTCGGCGGTCCTGCCGATGTCCGGGACGATCCGCCTGATGATCGCGACCGCGCGCTCCGCGGCGCCGACGGTGGTGCCGGACAGCGCCGTGATCTCCTGCGCCGACTTCTGGGAGCGCTCCGCGAGCTTGCGCACCTCGCTCGCGACGACGGCGAAGCCCTTGCCCGCCTCGCCGGCCCTCGCCGCCTCGATGGCGGCGTTGAGCGCCAGGAGGTTGGTCTGCCGGGCGATCTCCTCGATGACGCCGATGCGCCCCGCGATGTCCTTCATCGCCACGACGGCCTCCTCGACCGCCTTGCCGCCCTCCGCCGCGTCCTCCGACGCCTTGCGCGCGATGCGCTCGGTGGTCTCCGCGTTGTCGGCGTTCTGGCGGATCGTCGCGCCCATCTCCTCCATGGAGGCGGAAACCTCCTCGCCGCTCGCGGCCTGCTCGCTCGCGCCCGCGGAGATCGCCTGCGAGGTCTGCGACACCTGATCGGCGCCCTCCGCGACCTGCCGGGCCGAGATCGTGATCGCCGACACGGTCGAGCCCATGGACGAGGCGACCTCGTCGAGTCGGGCGGCCATCTCGCCGAGTTCGTCGCGCCGGGCGGCGAGCGCGGCGAGCGCCTCGCCCGCGGCGCCGCCGCGGCGCAGGTCGCCGGCGGCGAAGCGGATGGCGGCGTCCCGCGCCGCCGTCACGGGCCGGACGATGGAACCGGCCACGAGGAGGAGGATGACCGCCGCGACGACGGCGCCGATGCCCGAGGCGGCCAGCAACACCATGGAGAGCCGCGTCACGCTCGTCAGGAGGGCGTCGAGGGGCAACACGACCGCCAGGGACCAGGGCGACTTGTCCGCGCCGACCTGGATCGGGTGGTAGGACAGGTACGAGACGGCGCCCGTGGCCAGGTTCTTCTTGACGAGGGAATAGGGCTTCCCCTCCTTGATGGCCGCGCGGAGCGCGTCCTTGAGGAGGGGCGTGTCGTCGCCGACGGGCTGGCCGATGAGGTCGGCCTTGGGGTGGTAGACCCGCTTGGCGGCGTTGTCGACGACGATCGCGTAGGCGTCGGCGACCGGCTTCATCCCGGCGGTGTGTTTGCGCAGCGCCTCCAGGGACACGTCGATGCCGCAGACGCCCAGCAGCTCGGGACCGTCCATGATCGGGACGCAGACGCTCGTCATCCAGATCGCCTCGGTCGTGCCGGCGTAGGTATACTGGTAAGGCTCGAGTAGGACTTCCGCCCGGGAATTCCGGGCCAACGCGTAGTAGGGCGCCGAGGACTCCTCGTCCTTCCAGCGGGAGGTGGCGTACTTCCCCGCGGCGTCGCGGATCCAGCTGGTAGCGAAACGGCCGGATTCGGTGCCGTACTGCGTATTGGCGTACTTGCCGTCATCCTTGGAGAAGAGGCCCGGCTCCCACATGAAGAAGGCGGCCGTATACTGGGGCTGGCCCTCCAGGACCGCCCGGGCGACGGCGGCATAGGTGGGGCGATCCCGGTTGCCGACGCGATTCAGGCCGACAAAGGCGCGGGACATCGCCCGGGCTTCGTCCATGGCGACGTCGAGCATGCCCTTGAGCTCGGTCGCGTAGCTCGCGGCCAGGGCGTCGCCCTGTTTCTTGGCGAGGTTCTCGATGATGCCCCGCGAGGTCGAGAAGGCGATGAGGATCACCGCGCCCAAGGTGGCGAGGGAGATGAGGAGCGCGGGCGCCAAAATGCGGGCCCGGACGCCGATTCTCAGCTTCATGGGAACCTCCTGCGATGCGACTTGTACAAGTGTAGTCCAGAAGCGGCGTCCTTGCCCAAAATAGCGCCCGCGGCGCGAAAAAAAGGAGCCGGGCTACCCCGGCTCCCTTCAATGCACGCGGCGCGAGCCGGACACCTCGGCGTCCGGCCTCAGGCGCGCTGTTCGAGCACCGCGTAAATGCGCCGGACACCTCGGCGTCCGGCCTCAGGCGCGCTGTTCGAGCACCGCGTAAATGCGCCGGACGCCGGCGGCGCTCGACTGCTCCTTCTGGATCCGGAACTTTCCGAGGAGGCCGGTGCGCTCCACGTGGGGGCCGCCGCAGACTTCCTTGGAGAAATCGCCCATCGTGTAGA
>JAEUJG010000472.1 GCA_016794765.1 Spirochaetaceae bacterium
GCTTCGACGTGTCCCAGTATTTCCCGAGCGAGATCGCGATCTCGATCACCGCCGCCTCGCGCTTCGTCCTCGACTTGAGCCACGCGACGCGCAAGCGCTCGGGCACGATGACCGAGGCGCAGCGAAAGCGCGCGGCGGAGATCTACCCGAGGGTCGCCTTCGAGCGCGGCGCGATCGGCCGGGGATTCCAGGACCTCCTCGCCTCGCTCCGCGAGGAGCCGCGCTTCTGGATGCCCGGGGTCCTCGTGCTAACCACCGATGAGAAAAAGGAATATGAAAGCGCGTTCGTCAGGTCCGCGCTCTTCAGGGAGCAGGACGGGGAGCACCGCGCCGTGCACGAGCGGGTCAGCTCAAAGCTCTCGCGGAACTACCAGAATCCGCTCTTTCCCTCGAACTACCTCGACCGGGAGATCCGCAAGGACCAGGCGAACCACCACCGCGAGACGACCTGCTTCAACCGCAACGTCGCGAACGGCATGGCCCGGCTGGCCTGCTACCTCGTGCACCACAACTACCGGAAGCGCTTCCTCATAAAGGCGAGGGTCGAAGACGGGCGCGTTCACGGCGAGGTCGCCGGGATCGACCGCGGGCGCATCGACGGGGCTCTCGTCGGGATGTTCGAGCGGCGCGTCTTCTTATCGCGGATCAAGCTGCCGGCGACGCTTGAAAAAATATGGAGGAAGGCCTTCGTGACGCCGCTCAAGATGCGACCGGAGCATCTGCCCAGGTTCGCCTTCGACTAGAGGTCGAACCAGGAGATTATAAGGTTCGTAACACTACTCGCTTGCCCGCATGGCCTCTCATTTCGTATCATCTACATCATGCCCATACCTCTGTACCCCGAGTTTGCCCCCGTCTCGCTCGAAATGCGAGAGGAGCTCTACCCCTCCTTGAACCTCATCAAGGACGGAATCTCCGAGTTCAACTTCTCCAACCTCTACCTATTCCGTCGCACGTACGGTTACCGGGTCTCCCGGGTGCCTGGCCGGACTTTCGTAGTCGAAGGTTCAAAGCAAGGTAAAAGCTTCTTTTACGTTCCCTGCGCCGTTCCCGACAAGGAAACCATGGCAAGCCTCATGGCCAGCCATGACTATCTCAAGAACCTCTCCGACAGCCAGGCTGAAGCGCACCGCCTCGAGATCGAGTCTTGGGGCTATCAGGTCGAGGAGGATCGCGACAATTTCGATTACCTCTACGACCGCAAGGATCTCGCCGAGCTGTCGGGCAAGGCTTACCACAAGAAGAGGAACCTCGTGAACGCCTTCCTCAACTCCTACAGCTACGAGCAAAAACCCCTCGACAAGTCCAACGTACCCGACGCGATAGCCGTTCTCGACGAGTGGCGGGCACAGAAGGGGTTTGATGGCGATTATGCCGCCGCGCGAGAGGCGCTTGAGCTGTTCGACGTGCTGGGCATGCGGGGTTGCGTCTACTATGTAGACGGCGCGCCCGCGGGATGGTGCCTCGGCGAACCGCTCGCCAAGGCCCGGATGTTCGCCGTCCACTTCGAGAAAGCATGCGACCGCTACAAGGGCATCTACCAGTTCATCAACCAGGCTTTCGCCCAGTCCCTGCCGGCTTACATCCGCTCGGTCAACCGGGAGCAGGATCTCGGCGACGAGGGCCTGCGCCAGGCCAAGATGACCTACCGCCCCTCGGGCTTCGTCAAGAAGTACCGCGTCCTCAAGGGGGAGCCGTGATGGACACGGCCTTGGGCGGCCTCGAGCGCATCGTTCGCGGCGGCGCTAAGGGGCTGTCGGGGGTCGAGGAGTTGCTCGCGGCGCGGGCGGACCTGGCGGCCCTGGCGCTCCGCGAAACGCTCCGGGAGCTCGGCGGGGATAGGAGCGTCGCCTCCTACGCGGCGTACCTGGCGTCCAGGACCGCCTGTCTCACCCTCCTCGCGGGCGCGGGCTCGCGTTGGGTGAAATCGGTGAGCCTCGCCCGGGAGCGCGGCGTCGGCGGCGCGGCGGCGACCTTCGACCTCGAAAAGCCCCGCGGACTTTTCCCCGTCCGCGACCTTCTCGCGGGGCGCCCGAGCGTCCCCCTCGCGGCATATACGCTCGCCGCGGTGCGTGGCTTGGGCTCCCATGTCATCGTGACGCGCGGCGCCGAACCGGAGATCGAGGCTGAGATCCTCCTGCCGCTCGGCTTCCTGCCCGGCTCCTACCGCTTCTTTACCCAGGAAGCCCCCTTCGGCAAACCCCTCGGCCACGGGGACGCCGCATGGCAGTGCCGCGCCCTTTGGGGCGGCGCCGACTATGTCGTGACCAATTTCGGCGGCGACGCCAACTCCCGGTTGACCGTGCTTTCCTCCCTCTTGGTCCTTGACGCGCTCGTCTCCCGAGGCGAGGATGTCGACCTGCTCATCCCAGCGGCTTATCAACCGAATCCCGCCTATCCTATCCGCCTCGACGCCGAGGGCCTGCCTCGCGGCTTCGGGCATGCGAAGCTGCAAGGCACGCCGAAGCCCGGTTCGGACCCTTCATCTTCCTCCGGTTCGGCCGCCGGCGCCTATACGAACGTGGGGCTCCGCATCTATAGGGCTCCGGCGCTCCTTGCCGCCGTCGAGTCCTTCAGGCGCGAGTACTGGGAGGAGGGAACGGGCTACGCGATTCCCGGCAACGATCCCGCGGGGCACGAGTTCGCGCTCGACAACGTCGATGCCGCGCTCGCCGCGGCCGGGCGGGCTCGAATACTTCCTATCGCCCGTCCCGAGGAGCTGTGCCCGGCCAAGGCCTACGAGGACCTCCCCGCATTCGAGGCTGCCGTGGAAAAGGTGCTGGTCGAGGACCTAAGGGCGGGATTTCAGTCGTAAGTGTAGGCGGGAGAACGACTTTACGCCGCCCGCAACGGCGCGAAGGCCGTTATCCTTGCCTCGAGACGCTTCGAAAAGGAAGTCGCGGCGTTCATCACCGCGTCATAAGCTTCGTAACACCAGCTAAGCGCTAGAGCAGCGGAATCGGCTGGGAGATGTCGTAGCCCTGCGCGTAGTCGACGCCGATCTCGGCGACCTTGGCGCGGATCTCGGGGCTCTTCACGAACTCGGCTATCGTCTTGATGCCCATGACGTGGCCGATCGAGTTGATCGATTCCACCATCGCGTAGCTGACCGCCGAATCCTCGATGCCCTGTACGAGGGAGCCGTCGATCTTGAGGTAGTCGACGGGGAGGTTCTTGAGGTAGCCGAACGAGGAGAAGCCGGAGCCGAAGTCGTCGAGGGCGAAGGTGAAGCCCTGGTCCTTCAGGGTCTTCATGAAGCGCGTCGCGTAGGAGAGGTTCTGGATGGCGGCGGTCTCGGTGATTTCGAAGCAGATCCGCGAGGGATCGAGGCCGCTCGAGCGGGTCTGGAGGAGGATGAGGTCGATGAGGGTCTCGTCGAGGACGGAGGGGCCGGAAAGGTTGATCGACATCACCTTGCCGGCCAGGTCGGCTCCCCGGTCCATGAGGAGGCGGTAGGACTTCATCGCGTTCACGATCACCCAGCGGTCGATGAGGGGCATGAGGTTGTAGCGCTCGGCCGCGGGAATGAAGTGGCCTGGGCTCGCGATGCTGCCGTCCTCGTTGACGAGGCGGATGAGGATCTCGGTCTTCGCCTCGAGCCCGGCCGACGCGTCGAGGGGGACGATGGGCTGGTGGTAGAGGATGAAGCGGTTCTCCTCCACGGCGCGGTTGATCTTGGCGATCCACTCCATGTCGCCGCGGCGCTTCTGGAACTTGTCGTCCTGGAGCCGGAAGATGTTGATCTTGTTGCCGCCCTCCTCCTTGGAGAGGTGGCAGGCGTCGTCGGCGGCGGCCAGGACGGCGTGGGTGTCCTCGCTTTCCGAGCCGAGGGGCACGGCGCCGATGGAGAGGGTGACGGGGAAGACGCCGTTCTGCCAGACGAACTTGCGGGCCTGGACGGCCTCCTGCAGGCGCTTGGCGACATTGACGCCGTCCTCGAGGTCGCAGTCCATGAGGATGATGGCGAACTCGTCGCCGCCGATGCGGGCGGAGATGTCGCGGCGGGAGATGTTGGCCTGGATGTGGGAGGCGATCTGGCGGAGGAGCTCGTCGCCCGCGAGCGCGCCGCAGGTGTCGTTCACCGCCTTGAAGCGGTCAACGTCGATGACGAGGAGGGCGTGGCGGGCTCCCGAGGCGCGGAGGGTCTTCAGGAGCTCGTTGAGCTTGTAGGAGAACTCCTCGCGGTTGGAAAGTCCGGTGAGGTTGTCGTGGCTCGCCTGGTAGTTGATCGTCTCCGACATGCGCTTCAGCTCGGTGATGTCGCGGATGGCGATCACGAAGCCGTCGGTCGAGTTCTCCTTCTCGTGGATGCGCGTGATGGAGCCGTCCACGATCAGGGTCTGCCCCGCGGCGTTCTTGACCGCGAGCTCGCTGAAGAAATAGGGCCGCTCCGCGATGGGCGGCGGCTCGTCGACGAGGAGGTTCTTCTTGGCGCGATGGTCGTAGAGCGCGAGGATCTCGGCGACGGGCTTGCCCTTGGCCTCGGACTCGGGCCAGCCGACGATGTCCTCGGCGACGGGATTCATGAACATGATCCGGAAATCGGTGTCGGTGGCGATGATGCCGTCGTTGATGGTGTGGAGGATGGCCGAGAAGAGGCGTTCCTGCTTGCGCAGCTGCTTGTCGAGGATGTTCTTGTAGAGCGCGATGTCGATCGTCGTGTAGAGTTCGCGTTCCTTGAAGGGCTTGAGGATGTAGCCGAAGGGCTCCACTTCCTTGGCCCGCTCCAGGGTCTTCTCGTCGGTGTAGGCGGTGAGGAAGATGACGGGGATGCCGAGTTGGTCGCGGACCTGCCTGGCGGCCTCGATGCCGTCCATCGGCCCGGCGAGCATGATGTCCATGAGGATGATGTCGGGCATCCGCTCGCGCGCCGCCTGGACGGCCTCCGGCCCGTCGCTGGCCATGCCGACGACGGTGTATCCGAAGCGCTCCAGTCTCCGCTGGAGATCGAGGGCGATGATCTTCTCGTCCTCGACGATAAGTATCTTCTCGTTGTTCATACGGTTCGCTTCACCAAGTATAGATCAAAACTTGTCCGGCGCAAGCGTCAGGAGAGCCGGAAGGAGGGTCCGGAAGGCGAGATTCGCCGCCCCCGCGCCGAAGATGGCCCAAAGGGGCGAAATTTTGGTGAAGGCGACGAGGGCGAAGGAGGCCGCGCCGAGGAGGGCGAGGAAGGGGTCGATGCCCTCCTTAGGGAGGAGGACCCAGAAGGTCATCATCATCATCGCCAGGGTGCCGGTCTTGAGCGCTTCCTTTAAGGCGGTCTGGTCGAGGCGGAGGCGCCTGCCGACGAGGCCCGCCGCGGCGATGGCCAGGACCGGGAAGGCGACGACCGAGAGTGTCGCCGCGAGGGCGCCGAGGATGCCGAAGCCGCGCCAGCCCACGAGAGTCGCCGCGTTGAGGGCGACGGGACCCGGCGTCGCCTGGGCGATGGCGACCAGGGAGGCGAAGCCGGCCTCGTCGATCCAGCGGGGGACGGTTTCCGCCTTGATGAGGCCGACGACCGTCCATCCGCCCCCGAAGGAGACGACGCCGATCTTGAAAAAGGACCAGACGAGGGCTAGGAGCTCCATCGGCGCTCCGCGACGTAGAGGAGGGCAGCGCCTCCGAGGAAGATGGGCAGGCTGGCTGCGGGCGCCAGGATGAGGGCGAGCGCGAAGGCGGCGAGGGCGAGGACGCGGAGGGGCAACCACTTCCTGCCCTTGGCCATCTTGAAGATCATCGCGGCGACGAGGCCCGGCACTGTGGCGCCGGCGCCGTCAAGGAAGGCCTTGACGGCCGGCAGCTCGCCGAAGCTTCCGATGAGGGCGCCGACCGCGACGATGGCGGCGAAGGGCGGCAGCATGACGCCGGCGAAACCGGCGGCGGCGCCGGCGGTTCCGGCGAGGCGCTTGCCCGCGACGATCGCCGTCGTGAGCGCGAGGGGGCCGGGGAAGGACTGGGCCGTCGCGAAGAGCTCGTAGAATTCCGCTTCCGTCACCCAGCCCTTTTTTTCGAGGGCGGAGCCCATCACCGGCACCATGGCGTAGCCGCCGCCGATCGTCACGGCCGAAATGCCGAAAAAGACTCCGAAGAGCCGCCGCGGAGTGGGTTCGGGACCCGGCATCGGCGCGGCGCGCGGCGAGGGCGTTTTCATGGGGTCATCCTACCGCGCGGGGACGTGGACTGTAAAGCGTCGCCCTTTTTCAGGGTTCCGAGGCCTTCCAGCAGTCCCTTTCGAAGAAAAGCCGCACGAGCTCGGCGTCCAGCCGCCCCCGAGACGCCTCGTCCTCCATGATCCGCCTGACCACCTCGAAGGGCAGGGCCTTCTTGTAGGGTCGGTCGCGGGCCGCCAGGGCGTCGTAGATGTCGGCCACGGCGAGCATCCTGGCCTGCAGGGGTATGCGGTCGCCACGCAGGCCGTCCGGATAGCCCGAGCCGTCGAGCATCTCGTGGTGCTTCGCGCAATACTCGGGCACGCCGCGGAGCTCGGGGGGCCACGGGATGCGGTTGACGAAGGCGCTCGTGTAGCGCACGTGGCTCTCGATGATCCGCCGCTCCTCGGCGTTGAGGGTGCCGCGGCGGATGGAAAGGTCGCGGCGCTCCTCCTCCGTGAGGAGGGGGAGGGGGCTGCCGTCGACGTCGCGGGCGAGCTCCTCCGGGGGGGCCGCCGCCATGAGCCGGCCGATGGCCTCCTCGGGATCGGCCTCGGTTTCCCGCGGTTCGTTGAGCACGGCGACGAGGTCGAGGGCCTCGAGGAGGGCGTCGGCGATGCGGCCCGAGTCCTCGCGGTCGCGCTCCGCCTCGCCGCGGCGTCCCTCGCGCAGGGCATCCGCCTCGCGGCGGGCGAAGGCGAGCTCCGCGCGGGAGCGGAGGTACTTGAGCCGCATGACGAGGCAGTCGTAGTCGCGCTCGAAGAGCTTCTTGGCCTTCGTGAAGACGCGGGGATCGAGGTAGCCCTTGCCGAAGTCGTGGAGGAGGCCCGCGTATTCGAGCTCGGTCCGGTCGGCGGGGCCGAAGGAGCAGGCGCCGTAGCGGCCCGCCTTTTCCTCGTCCGTCGCCTTCATGAGGGCGACGGCGCAGCGGGCGACCCGCTCCGAGTGGCCGCTCGTGGCGGGGTCGCGGGACTCGATGGCGGATATCGACGCGTGGACGAAGGCCTCGAATTGCTCTTCGATGCGCTTCACCATGAGGGCGTTCTCGAGGGCGATGGCGGCCTGGTTCGCGACCGCTTCCATGAGGTTTTCGTAGCGCCGCTTGAAGGGCGCGACGCGGAGCTCGAAGTCCTCCGCCGTCTCGAGACGCACGAAGTCCGCGATTTCCGTCCCCGGGGCGGCCTTGGCTTCGGCCTCGGCCGCCGCCTCGGTTTCCTTGGAGTTGATGAGCTGGATGACGCCGACGATCTCGCCGCGGTGGTCGCGCATCGGGACGACGAGCATGCTCTTGGTCCGGTAGCCCGAGGCGACGTCGTAGCCGCGGTTGAAGCGGTAGGGAAGGGCCGGATCGATCTCGTAGACGTCGGGGAGATTGACGACCTGGCCCGTCAGGGAGACGTAGCCCGCGATGGAGCGCTCGTCGCGGGGCATCGTGAACTCCTCGTAGGCGAAGTCGCGGGAGAAGGTGTGCGAATGCTTGAACCTGAGCAGGGGCCCGCGGTCGCCGGTTTCGCAAAGGAAGATCGAGCCGGCGTCGGCGCCGGTGATGCGGCGGCAGGCGTCGAGGATGAGGCCGAGGAGCCGCATCGGTTCCTTTTCGGTGATGAGGTCCCTGCCGATGCCCACGAGGAGCCGCTGGTCTTCGTAGGCGTCCATGAGTTCGGCCAGGCTCGGCCGCGCCTCGTCGCGCGCGTGGTTCACGATTCCTCCTCGTCGTGGCGCCCGTCCCGCGCATCCTCCTCCGCCGCGGGCAGGAAGCTGAAGTCGCGCGGGAGGGCCGCGGTCGGCGGGGCGTCTCCGAGCCCCGGGGCCAAGCTGCCCTCGTCGACGCGCAGGGCGACGCCGCATCCGTGGAGATAGAAGAGATAGGCTTCCGTCGGCAGTCCGAGGATGCCCTCCGCCGCGCGGCGATACGCGGCGACCTGGAGATCGTAGCGGCCCGGCTCGACGGCGGCGTCCGTCTTGTAGTCGACGACCACGGCGCGGTCCCGTTCGACGATGACCAAGTCGACGGTGCCCTTCGCGATCCGCCGCGCGCCGCGCGAGTCGTAGGCGAGGGCCAGGGGCCACTCGACGAGGCGCTCCGCCGCGGCGCGGGCGCGTTGCCCGAGTTCGGAGTCGAGGAAGACCGCGGCCAGGCGCTCGGCGCGGGCGACGGCTTCGCTTCGGGCCTTTTCCGAGGGCAGGGCCGATTCGAGGGCGGCGGCCGCCGCGGGGGAAAGCGGCTTCGCCCGAGTCGAGTCCGGGGCCGTCGGGTCCGTGGCGGTCGCGGCCGGGCCGCGGAGCCTCGCCTCGAGCACGGCGTGGACGAGGCTGCCCCAGGCCGCGGGATCGAGGCCCTCGGGATGCTCGAGGCCGGGCGCGACCGCGAGCGGGCGCGCCGCCTCCGGAGCGGGACGCGATTCGGCGTAGTCGCGGGCGATGGCGCTCACCGCGCGGCGCTTCGGCGCGACCGAACGGACGACCAGGGGAATCGACCCGGGTTCGGCGCGGCCGGCGCGGGCGCGGGATTCGCGGAGGAGCCCTTCGTAGGCCGCGTCGCCGCGCTCCGGGATGAGGCCGGCGAAGATCCCCGGGGCGAGAGGCCTGAGACGGTCCTCCGCGAGGCTTCCCACCGGGACGCGGCCGGACGGGGCCGCGGCGCCGCCGGCCGCCGCGTCCGACTCTCCGCCGGCGGAAGGGCCTTCCCCTCCCGGCGGCTCGCCGGAGCCCTCGCCCGGCGCGAGCCCGAGGGCGGGGAGGAGGAAGGCGCGGAAGCTCCGCGGAAGCTTCGTCTCCTCGCGGTAGGGCGCGGTGGCGGTAACCACGATGTGCGATTCGGCGCGCGTCAGGGCGACGTAGAGGAGGCGCCGCGCCTCGGCCCGCTGCCGGGCGTTCCGCTCCTCGCTCGCGTGCTCGAAGAAGACGTTGGACTTGCGCTTGTAGTCGCCCCCCGGGGGCGGGAGCTTGAAGGTGACGCCGGCGCGCGCGTCCCAGGCCCAGGGCTCGGCGCCGTCGCGGTCGCGGCCCGCGTTGTTCGCCTGGGGCAGGATCACGACCGGGAACTCGAGCCCCTTGGACTTGTGGATCGTCATGAGCCGGACGCCGCGGGCTCCCTCGCGGGGGAGATCGGCGTCGTCCAGCTTGTCCGGGGAACCGACGAGGGGTTCGAGGCCGGCGACGAAGGCCGCCAGGGATTGGTTGCCCGCGTCGGCCTTGACGGCGAGGGAATGGAAGAGCTCGAAGTGCTCCTCGAAGGCCTGGGCGGCGGGATTCGCGAGGAGGGCCGCGCGATAGCCGGCCTCGTACCAGAGGTAGGAGACCGCGGCGGCGAGGGGCGCGCGGTCGGCGAGGGCGGCGAGGCCGGCGATGGTGGCGGCGGCGCGCGCGAGGCCGGCGCGCGAGGCCTCGTCGGGCATGAG
>JAEUJG010000314.1 GCA_016794765.1 Spirochaetaceae bacterium
GCCGGCCGGCGCGAGCCCGCGGTCCTCCCCTGGGGCGCGGCGGCGGCCTGCGCCGCGCCGCTCGCCCTTTTCGCCTGGTCGGCGGCCGCCTCCCTCCTGACCGTCGTCCGCGGAGGCTTGGGCAATGGACCCGTGCGGAACGGGACCGGGGGGGCGGCGGGCGGCCCGGCGGGAGAACGAAGGGAGGCCGAGGCATGAGCGAAGCCGTCCGGGAGACCATGACGGTCAGCGAGCGGATCACCGAATCGATCGCCGTGAAAACGGTGTTCACGATCCACGCCTTCGGCCTCGAGATCGCGATCTCGGACACGGTGGTCATGACCTGGATCGTGATGGCCATCCTGATCGCGCTGTCGGCGGCCGCGACCCGCCGGATGAAGATGGTGCCGGGGCGGGGCCAGGCGGCCCTGGAGGCCTTCGTGACCTTCGTCTACGACTTCGCGGAGGAGAACATCCACCATCACGGCCGCAAGTACGCCGCCTTCCTCGGCACGGTCTTCCTTTTCCTCGTGACGGCCAACGTGATTCCGGCCTTCACCCCCGACGGCGGCTTCGGCTTCGAGCCCCATTTCACGATCAAGCCCCTGACGCGGGACATCAACGTGACGGCCGCCTTCGCCGCGGTCACGATCGTCACCGTGCTCGTCTCCAAGATCCGCTACAAGGGCGTCGGCGGCTTCTTCCGGAGCTTCGTCCAGCCCATGCCCTTCATGCTGCCCTTCAACATCATGGAGTACGCGATCCGGCCCACCTCGCTGGCGTTGCGGCTCTTCGGCAACATGCTCGGCGGCTACATCATCATGCTGCTCGTGGAGGCGGTGATGCCGCTGGTCCTGCCTCCGGTGGTCGGGCTCTATTTCGACTTCTTCGACGGCCTCCTCCAGGCGGTCGTCTTCACCTATCTTTCGACGGTCTTTATCGCCGAGGCGATAGAGTAGGAGGAATCATGGACGTATCGTCGGCAGCGCTCCTCGGCGCGGGCATCGCGGTTCTCTCGGGCATCGGCGCCGGCGTCGGCATCGGCATCGTCTCCGGCAAGACGGTCGAGGCCATCGCGCGCCAGCCCGAGGCCCAGGGAAAGTTCACCGGCATCTTCATCATCGGAGCCGCGTTGGCCGAATCCACGGCGATCTACGGCCTCGTGGTGTCCCTCCTTCTCCTGTTCCGGTAGTCCGGTTCCGGCAGGGATCCGGGTCCCGGGGACTTAAAGGGAGCGCAGCGTGCTGAGATTCACGGTCACCTTTTTCATCACCATCGCCAATCTCTTCGTCCTCTACTGGATCCTCCGCAAGGTCCTCTGGGACCGCGTCGCCTCCTTCCTGGACGAGCGCAGCCGCAAGGTCCGCGGGGAGCTCGAAGACGCCGCCTCCGCCAAGGCCCGCGCCGACGAGCTCAAGGACCGCTACGAAGCCCTCTTGGCCAACGCCGAGAACGAGGCCGAATGGGTTGTCAAGGACGCCGAGGACCGCGGACGCGCCGAGTACAGGCGCATCGTCGCCGAGGCCGAGGCCCAGGCCGACGGCATCCGCCGGCGCGCCGAGGAGCGGGCCTCCTTCGAGCTCCGCCGCGCGCGCGAGGAACTCGCGGGCGAAGTGGCGAGGCTCGCCGTCGCCGCGGCGGCCCGGATAGCCGGCCGCTCGCTCGGCGGCGCCGACGACGCGGCCGAGGCCGAGGCTTTCATCCGCGCAGCGGAGTCGGGCCGTGGGCGATAGCCGCCGGGCCTGGGCGCGCGCCCTTTTCGCCGCCCTGCCCGATCCAATCGATCGGGAGCGCTGCGTCCTCGCGCTCGAGGGCGCGGCGAGCGCCTTGGCCCACGGCTCGGGCACGGGCGCCGAAGCCTTCTTCGAGGATCCCGTCGTTTCCAAGGAGGCGAAGGCGGAGGCCCTCGCCTCCCTTTTCCCGCCGCGGGAGGGGGCGCCGCTGGCGGGCTCGCCGCGGGCCGGCTTGCGGCAAGCCGGCGCGCCCGGGGCCGCCTCCGCCTCCGGGCCGGACCAGGCGGCCGCCGCCTATTCGCGCTTCGCGGCCCTCCTCGTGGAGAAGCGGCGCCTTCCCCTCCTTCCGGCGATCGCCGAGGTCTTCCGCGGCCTTCTCGACCGGGAGGACCGCGTCGTCCGCGTCACCGTCGTCTCCGCGCGTCCCCTGTCGGACGCCGACCTGGACCGCATCGGCGCCGTCCACGCCGCCGAGGCAGGGGCGCGCCGCGCGATCGTTTCCTCTTCCGTCGATCCCGCCCTCCTGGGCGGTTTCACGCTGCTGGCCGGCAACGTCCGCAGCGATTGGTCCACCGCCGGCCGCCTCGCGCGGCTCCGCGGCGAACTCTCACGGCCCCTCGACCAGGGCCGGGCTTAAGCGAGGTCAGCATGGAGCGTCAGCCCGACGAAGTTACGAGCATCCTTCTCGAAAGAATAGCGGCCTTCGAAGACCGCCCGCCGCGCGAGGAGATCGGGACGGTCGTGCAGGCGGGCGACGGGATCGCGAGGGTCTACGGCCTCGACGCCTGCGTCTACGGCGAACTGCTCGAATTCGAATCCGGGGCCGCCGGCATGGCGATGAACCTCGACGAGGACGACGTGGGCTGCGTCCTCTTCTCGGGGGAGAACCTCGTCCACGAGGGAGAGACCGTGAAGCGCACCCGGCGCGTCGCGGAGATCCCGGCGGGACCGGCCCTCTTCGGGCGCATCGTGGACCCGCTCGGCCGCCCGCTGGACGGGCTCGGCTCGATCGAGGCCGCGAGATCCATGCCGATCGAGCGCGACGCCCCCTCCGTCATCGACCGCAAGAGCGTCGGCACGCCGCTCCAGACCGGGGTGCTCGCGATAGACGCGATGATTCCCATAGGCCGCGGCCAGCGCGAGCTCATCATCGGCGACCGCCAGACGGGCAAGACCGCCATCGCGATCGACGCCATCATCAACCAGCGGGGGCAGGACGTCGTCTGCGTCTACGCCGCGGTCGGCCAGAAGGCGAGCACCACGGCGCAAGTCGTCGAGTCCCTGCGCAAGCACGGCGCCCTCGACTACACGATCGTCGTCGCCGCGACGGCCAAGAGCTCCGCCGCGCTCCAGTACCTTTGCCCCTACGCGGCCAGCGCGGTGGCGGAGTATTTCATGGACGAGGGACGCGACGTCCTCGTCGTCTACGACGACCTCTCCAAGCACGCCGTCGCCTATCGCGCCCTCTCCCTCCTCCTCCGCAGGCCGCCGGGACGCGAGGCCTACCCCGGCGACGTCTTCTACCTCCACTCCCGCCTCCTCGAGCGCGCGGCGCGGCTCTCCCCCGAGAAGGGCGGCGGCTCGATCACCGCCCTGCCGATCGTCGAGACCCAGGGCGGCGACATCTCCGCCTACATCCCGACCAACGTCATCTCGATCACGGACGGCCAGGTGTTCCTGGACTCCGAGCTCTTCAACTCGGGCCTCCGCCCCGCCATCGACGTCGGGCTTTCCGTGTCGCGCGTCGGCGGCGCCGCCCAGTCCAAGGCGATCCGGAAGATCGCCGGCCGCCTCCGCATCGACCTTGCCCAGTACCGGGAGCTCGCGGTCTTCGCGCAATTCGGCTCGGACCTGGACCGCGCCACGCAGGACCGGCTGGCGCACGGCAGGAGCATCACCGAGCTCCTCAAGCAGCCGCAGTACGCGCCCTTGCCCCTCGGCGTGGAGATCGCCGTCCTCTACGCGGCGGTCAACGGCTACTTCTCCGCCTTCAAGCTGGAGGAGCTCCGCGCCGCGAGGGAAACCCTCCTCCGCTTCCTCTCCTACAAGAAGCCCGAACTCGTCGGTACGCTCGGCCGGAAGGGCGAGCTGGACGAGGCCCTGGAAGAGGAGCTCAAGTCCGCGCTCGAGGATTTCCGCGCCGCCAAGAAGGCGGACTGACCATGGACACGATGCGCGACATACGCCTGCGGATGCGGAGCGTGCGGCAATCCCTCCAGGTGACGACGGCGATGAAGCTCATCTCCACGTCGAAGCTCCGGAAGGCGCGGCGCCGGCTCGAGGAGACCCATCCCTATTTCGACGCCGTCCGGCAGACGATGCACGACATCGCCCAGCGCGGCGGCGGCGAGGCGGGGCGCTGGTTCGACGAGCGCGCCGGCAAGGAAAGCCGGAAGACCGCCGTCCTCGTCATCACCTCCGACCGCGGGCTCGCGGGCGGCTTCAACAACGCGGTCATCCGCTTCGTGGAGCAAAACTGCCCCGAGGGCTCGATCCTCCTTCCCGTGGGCGGCATCGGCAAGCGCTACTTCATGGAGAAGGACTACGTCCTCCTCGCGGACTACTCGGTCTCGGCCAAGGAGCCTTCCGTCTACGAGGCGCGCGACATCGCCGCCTTCGCCGCCGAGCTTTTCAAGGCGGGCCGGGTCGACTCCTTCCGCGTCGTATACACGAAAATGCTCTCCGTGGTCCGGCAGGAGCCGGAGATCATCGACCTTCTCCCCCTCGAGCACGAGAAGCTCGAGCCGGGGCGCCGCTCCCGGAGAGGCGGCGGCGTCACCTACAACTACCACCCGGACGAGGAGTCCGTCTTCGACCTTCTCGTGCCCAAATACCTGAAGGGCGTCGTCTACGGCGCCCTGGTCGAGTCCTTCGCGAGCGAGCAGGCGGCCCGCATGACCGCTATGGACGCGGCCTCCAAGAACGCCAAACAGATGCTGGACCGCCTCCAGCTGCTCTACAACCGGGCCCGCCAGGCCGCGATCACCGGCGAGGTGTCGGAGATCGTGGCGGGCGCCGCTGCCCTCGGCGGCTGAGGGCCGCCTCCCCGCGGCCCCCAGGCGCGCGTTGAACGACCGGGATCGAAAGGAAGTGCGTATGGAAACCAAGGCAGGAAGCGTCGTCCGGGTCACCGGCCCCATCCTCGATCTCCGCTTCGAAGGCGGCGGCCTCCCTCCCATCCTCAACGCCGTGGAGATCGAGCGCGCCGACGGCACGCGGCTCCTGGCCGAGGTCCTGCTCCACACCGGCGACGGCACCGCCCGCTGCGTCGCGATGGAGGCGACCGAGGGCCTCGCCCGCGGCCTCGTCGCG
>JAEUJG010000322.1 GCA_016794765.1 Spirochaetaceae bacterium
AAGGTTTCGCGCCTGAGGAGGGTGCCGCCGCGCCGGAGCTCGGCGAGGAGGGCTCGACCTTCGGCGTCGTAGCGCCGGATCGCGAGCTCGCCGCCGCGTTCGGACCATTCAAGGCCGAGTCCGCCGCCCTCGCCCGCGGTCGGGGAGGGATCCATGCCCGAGCGTTCGACGCCGAAGGAGCCCGTGGCCCGGATCTCGAGGAGGCGACCGCGCGGATCGTAGCGATACTCGAGGCCGCCGAGGGACTGGCCATTGCCGTCCGAGACCTCGACCCGCGCGAGGCGGCCGGCCGTGTAGACGTAGCTCCGCTTTTCGCGGAGTTGGTCGCCCCGCTCCCCCCGCTCCCCCCGCTCGCCCGTGCCGGGCGCGCCGTCATGCGCCGCGGCCTCCTCGTAGAACAGCTCCTCGAGGAGTTCGCCACCCGGGCCGCTTTTCGATTCCTCGACGAGGCTCGCGCCGCGAAAAAGGCGTTCGACAGAGCCCTTGGGACCCTTTGCGCGGACGCGCCTTTCGATCTCGAGGCCGTCCTTGAGGAGGATGCGGCGTTCTTCGTTTCCGACCGTCTCGACCGCCAGGGCGTAGCCCGAGGCGGGAGGCGCCGCGATGGCCGGGCCGCGGAAGCCCGAAGGGTCGGAGGCGAAAAAGCGCGGCGCCGCGCCGGTGCCGGCCGCTTCCGGTCCGGCCGCGCCTGAATCTGCCGCGCCGGCCGCGGCGGTCGCCGCGAGGAGGATCGCGGCGAGGATGAGACGGGCGGCGGCGCTAATGCGGCCCCGTACCCGTCCCGGGCGGCTAGCGGCCGGCATCGATCCCGAGGAACTCGTCCAGGAAGGCGTCGAGCGAGAAGGGCTCGAGGTCGTCGTAGCCCTCGCCGCGGCCGACGAAGGCCGTCGCCAGCTTGAGTTCCTTGGCCAGCGCGATCGCGAGGCCGCCCTTGGCGGAGGAATCGAGTTTGGTGAGGACGAGGCCGTCGACGGGGACGGCGCCCGCGAAGGCCTCCGCCTGTCGGAGGCCGTTCTGGCCGGTCGTCGCGTCGATCGCCAGGAGCCGGCGGTAGTTGGCGCCCTCGGCGCGGGAAGAGACGATCTTGTCGATCTTGCCGAGTTCGCGGATCAGGTCCTGGCGCGTGTGCATGCGGCCCGCGGTGTCGGCGATGACGAGGTCGGCGCCCTCGGCCTTGGCCGCCTCGATCGCGTCGAAGAGGACGGCGCCGGGATCGGAACCGTGGCGCTGGGCGACGACCCTGAGGCCGAGGCGCTCGCCGTGGATCTGGAGCTGGTCGATGGCGGCGGCGCGGAAGGTGTCGCCGGCGGCCAGGACGATGCCCTTGGCCAGGCCCTCGCGGCGGTAATAGTTCGCGAGTTTGGCGCAGCTCGTCGTCTTGCCGACGCCGTTGACGCCGAGGAGGAGAAAGACGTTGAGTTTGCCCGGCTCGGGAAGGATGCGGGTTTCCCTGCCACAGCCGGCCAGGATCCGCTTGAGTTCGAGCTTGATCTCTCCCTCGGCGGCGAGGCCCGCCTTGCGGCAGGCCGCCTTGAGCTCGTCGGCGACCGAATAGGCGAGAGCGGCCCCGAGATCCCCCTCGACGAGGAGATCTGCGAGCTCGTCGAAGAACTCGTCTTTCGAGCCTCCGGAAAGGCCGAGGAGGGCCTTGATGCGTTCGGCGAATTTCATCGGTGCGCTGCTCCTAGCGGGCCGCGTCGATATACGCGGCGAGTCGGTAGATGGCGTTCGCGGCGAGGAGTACGCTCGCCGCGGCCGCAATGCGGAGGCCCGTCAGGCTCCCGTTGTAGGCCTGGACGAGGTTCGGATCCCAGGATCGGGTCGCCGCCTCGTAATACTGGTTGTTCACGCCGTAGAGGATGCTGGTCGCGGGAAGGGAGAGGACCAAGAGGCCGAGGGCGCCGTAAAAGCCGCGCTGGGCCTTTTCCACGCGGCCGCCGGGGCCGAGGCCGTCCTCCGGGAGGAGGGCCACCCGGATTTCCGCCTGGCCGGAGGCGGGCAGGACGGCCTGGGTCGTCTCCCTGCCCGGGGCGGAAACGGCGAGGACGGAGCGGCGCCCCTGGAGCTCGAGGGCGGCGGGCGCCGCTCCCGCCGGAAGTCCATTCACGGCTAGGGAGGCATCGGGCGGCTCCGTCACGACGGAAACCCTGCCGGTCGCCGCCGGCTCGAGGCTGAACGAAACGTCGCGCCGTTCGCCGAGCCCGAGCTCGAGTTCGAGGGCTTCGGTTTTCCTGCCGGGGGCGGCGGCGCGGAGACTCAAAAGGCCGGGCTCGAAGCGGTATAAGATCCGCTCCTCCTCCGGGAGGAGGCGGCCGTCGGCGATGAGGTAGGCGGCCGCCGGATCGGCGGCGATTTCGAGGCGGGCGAAGGTCCGATCGGCGACAAAGGTTTCCACGCGCCCGGCGAGTTCCCGTGCGAGAGTCCCGGGATCGGCGGGATTGGCGTAGACCCGCCAGCTGAAGAGGTTCCGTTCGAGGAGGGGATCGTAGCCTTCGATGTCGAGGGCGAGATAGTCGCCGACGGGGCGCGCCCGGCCGCCGACCAGGAGTGAAATGCCCTTGGCGCGCAGGCTGGCGGGGGCGGCGGTGGTGGCGGCGGCTTCGGCCTCGTAAAGCCGGCCTTCGGTGTGGCCTTCCCAAAGGGAGGCCGGGCGGGCGCCGGGCGGCAGGCCGCCGGTCGAGGCGCCCGCCGCGGTTCCCGCCTGGCTGCCTGTCGGGGCGGAGGCCTTCGCGGCGAGGGCTCCGGACGGGGCGGCGCCCGACGGGGCGGCGCCCGGATCCCGGCCGGCGGCTATCGCCTCCTCGACCGCGGCGAGAGCCTTGGCCGCCTCATCCGCGCGCCTCCGCGCCTCGGCGACGGAAGCCGCCCGTCGGCCCGGTTCGACGCCGGGTTCGAGGGAGCGCAGGGCCAGCTCATCGAGCCGCGCGGCCAGGGCGGCGCCCGCGGCGAAGCGGGCCCGGTCGGCGACCTTGGCTGCGGCCTCAGCCCGGTAGGCCTCGCTTTCGAAGCGGGGCGGCAGGGTGGAAAGGCCGGCGGCAAGGAGACGGGGAAGGTTTGACAGGAAGGGCATGGCCTCCGCCCCGACGCCGGGCCCCGAGAGGGGCGCGACGGCGACGACGTAGGCCTCGGTCGAAACGGGGGGAAGCGGGGCGCCCAGGGCGGCGGGCGCGGCCAGGAGGGCCCCGGCGGCGAGGGCGAGGGTTCGAGCCCGGCCGCGGAGACCGGGCTTCGCGAAAGGCCGTGCGCCCGCGCTCTCCATCGCCTAGAGCTCCTCGTCGTCCCCGTCGCCGCCCGTGACTCCGCCGCCCTGCCAGCGCCAGCGGAGATAGCTTTCGATGAAGGAGTCGATGTCCCCGTCCATCACGGACTGCACGTTGCCGACGAAGAACTTGTTCCGGTGGTCCTTGACCATCGTGTAGGGCTGGAAGACGTAGGAGCGGATCTGGCTGCCCCAGGCGATCTCCTTCTTTTCGGAGGCGTACTTGGCGTTTTCCTTCTCCTGCTCCACCCGGTAGTGCTCGTAGAGCCGGGACTTGAGGACGCTCATCGCGACGTCCTTGTTCTTGTACTGGCTCCGCTCGTTCTGGCAGGTGACGACGATGCCCGTGGCGAGGTGGGTAATGCGCACCGCGGAGTCGGTCTTGTTGACCTTCTGGCCGCCGGCGCCGCCCGATCGGTAGGTATCGATGCGGATGTCCTCGGGACGGACCTCCACGTCGATCGAATCGTCGAGGATGGGGAAGATGTAGACCGAGGCGAAGGAGGTGTGGCGGCGGGCGGCCGCGTCGAAGGGCGAGATGCGCACGAGGCGGTGTACGCCGGACTCGCCCTTCAGGTAGCCGTAGGCGTAGGGCACGTCGATCTGGAGGGTGGCGCTCTTGATGCCGCCTTCGGCCTCCTGGAGGTCGACGACCTCGTACTTGTAGCCGCGGCGCTCGGTCCAGCGGCAGTACATGCGCAGGAGCATCGAGGCCCAGTCGCAGGCCTCCGTGCCGCCGGAGCCGGCGTGGATCGTGAGGAAGGCGCCCGAGGAGTCCGCTTCGGCGGAGAGGAGCTCCAGGACGACGAACTTGTCGAAGCGCGCCTTGATGTCGTCGTAGGAAGCCCGGAGATCGGCCTCCATCGCGTCGCCGCCCTCTTCGCGGGCCATCGCGTAGACTTCGTCCAGGGCCTCGACGTCGGACTTGAGGTCCTTCCAGGTGCCGAGGCGTTCCTTCATCTGCTTGATTTCCGTCATCACGCGGCCGGCCTTGGCCCCGTCGTTCCAGAAACCGGGTTCGCCGCTCTGCGCTTCCTTGT
>JAEUJG010000425.1 GCA_016794765.1 Spirochaetaceae bacterium
CGCCGGCCCCGACGGGCTTCCGCTCGCCCTCCTCGAGCGCCGCTATGATTCCAGGGGACTGCTCGTGGAGGAACTGAGGCGCGGCCTCGAGGCCCGCGCCGCTTCCGCGCCGGCGGCCGGGCCCGCCGCAAATCCGGCCCGGGGACCGGCGGGCTCCGTCGCTCCGGCCGCTCCCGCCGCGCCCGGCACCAAGCCGACCTCGCCCGCACCGGCCGGGCCCGCGGCCGCGGCGCCCTCAGGCTCCACCGCAAAGGCCGAGCCCACCGAGCTTCGCTATCGCTTCCGCTACCAGGCCGGCGCGCTCGCGGGGCGCTGGGAGAGAAGCGTCCTCCTCGTTTCCGACGCCTTCGGCGGCGATCGCCTGGAGCTCGTTGCGATCGAGCGCTCGCTCTATGGCGACAAACTACCCTGAGGGCCGCGGTTTACAGGGAGACGCCTACACGATATACTCCGCCGCTGTATGCATACGAGCGATCACGGCGCCACCGACTGGCGCGACGAGAAGCACGACGAAGTTTTCGGAAGTACCCTCACGGGGCTCGAGCGGCGCCGGAAGAGCGATCCGTCCTTCCGCCTCGCCGACGCGGAGGGCACCCTTGCCCACCTGTATGTCCAGGACGGCAACGACCAGGGCGGCCGCGGGGAGCTGCAGGACATCGTCCTCGGCGCGATGATCGCCGCGCACGAGCACTTCATCGCCGAGTGGAAGCGCGAGCTTGAGGCCGCGTCTTCGGAACAGGAGCAACCATGTCCATAGAGATCCGCCTCGTCGAGACCCGCCGGGACCTCGACAAGTTCATCAAGTTCCAGTTTGACCACTACCGCGGCAACCCCTATGCCGTCCCGCCCCTCGTCTTCGACGAGCTCAACACGCTCCGCAAGGACAAGAATCCCGCCTTCGAATTCTGCGACGCCGAGTACTGGCTCGCCTACAAGGACGGGAAGATCGTCGGCAGGATCGCGGGCATTCACAACGAGCGCTACGTGGAGAAGTGGGGCCTCAAGAACGCCCGCTTCGGCTGGATCGAGTTCATCGACGACTACGCGGTCTCCGAGGCCCTTCTCCGGACCGTCGAGGATTGGGCCCGCTCCAAGGGCATGGAAGGGATCGTGGGTCCCATGGGCTTCACGGACTCCGACAAGGAGGGCATGCTCGTCGAGGGCTTCGAGGAGCTCGGCACGATGCCCATGATCTACAACCATCCCTACTACCAAAAACACCTCGAGCGGCTCGGCTACGCCAAGGAAGTCGACTGGCTCGAGTTCGAGGTGAAGGTGCCCGAGTGGGTGCCCGAGAAGGCCCTGCGCGTCCAGGAGCTCATCTCCAAGCGCTCCGGCGTCCATCTCTACGAGTGGAAGTCGAAGAAGGAGCTCGTGACCAAGTTCGGGAAGCCCCTCTTCAAGCTCCTCGACGAGGCCTATGCCGGGCTGTTCGGCACCGTTCCCCTCACCGAACGCCAGGTGGACGCCTACATCAAGCAATACCTGGGCTTCGTCGATCCGCGCTTCACGAAGCTCGTCGTCGACGAGAAGGACGAGCTCATCGCCTTCGGCGTCGCGATGCCGAGCCTTTCTCATGCCCTCCAGAAGGCGCGCGGCCGCGTCTTCCCCCTCGGTTGGATCCACATCCTCAAGGCCCTGAGGAAGCCCGAGGGTCTCGACATGTACCTCGTCGCGGTCAAGAAGGAGTACCAGTCGCGCGGCGTCATCGCCTTCATGATGACCTCCCTCACGCAGGACTGCATCAAGGCCGGCATCAAGACCGCCGAGACCGCCGGGGAGCTCGAGTCGAACCACGCCGTCCAGAGCCTCTGGAAGGACTTCGAGCGCCGCCAGCACAAGCGCCGCCGCGCCTACTTCAAGAAGCTCTAGGTCCCAACCGCCCTCCGCGCGGAGGCGCGAAGCGACAAAAAGGCCGCCCGTCGGGGCGGCCTTTTGCGTGGCGGGCGGGATCGGCGGCGCCTCGGCCGCGGGTCGCCGCGCGGCGCTATTGCCCGAATTCGTCGGCGTTCTCGGCGAAGATGAGGGCCAAATCCTCCTCGATCTTGAGGAAAACGTCGACGAGCTCCGGGTCGAAGTGGATGCCGCGGTCCTCCCGGATCTTGGCCACCGCGCTCTGGTGGGGGTAGGCGGGCTTGTAGCTGCGCCGCATCCGGAGCGCGTCGTAGACGTCGGCGAGCGTGGTGATCCGCGCGGCGAGCGGTATCATCGGGCCCATCCAGTTGTAGGGATAGCCCGAGCCGTTCCAGCGCTCGTGGTGGGAAAGGGCGATCTCCTTGGCCATCGGGTTCGGATAGCTCGAGAGGATGAAGGCGCCGTTCTTCGTGTGCTCCTTCATGATGCCCCACTCGAATTCGGAGAGCGGCCCCTTCTTGTTGAGGATGTCGTCCGGCGTGCCGATCTTGCCGACGTCGTGCATCGCCGCCAGGAAGCCGATGTCCTCGATGAAGTCCACGTCGACCTCGGGCCAGCGGGGGTCGTGGTAAAGCTCGCGGGCCAGGCGGCTGGCGTAGAGGTTGACGCGCTCGATGTGCCGGCCCGTGTCGTTGTCCTTCATCTTGGAGGCTTCGAGCAGGGAGGAGAACATGCCGCGGAGGTGGCGGACGTTTTCCTCGGTGACGTCGTCCAGGTAGACCGCGTAGGCTTCGGGCCGGGGACGCATCTCCTCGGAGAGCCAGAGGGGCTGGATGTGCATCTTCGTCAGGTGGGCGGGCGCGTCCTTGGCCCGGTGCGACAGGTGCCCCTTCCAGAGGAAACCGCGTTCGCCGTTGCCGAGGGCGGCGCGGAGCTCCCCCGCGGTCTCCGGGGTCAGGGACCGGGCGAAGGTGGCGAGGAGGCTGTCGTGGGATTCGTACTCGTAGATCGCGAGGAGGGCGCGGAAGCGCGGATTGCGGTAGACGAAGCGGAGGGAATCGTCGATCAGCGCGTAGGGGGCGGGACTCCGCTCGTAACTCCGCGCCAGGGTTCTCAGGGCGGGGAAGGAGAGGAGGTGGTGTTCGTCTTCGGACGCGGCCTCGGGAACCTCGTCCTCGAGCGGGGCGAGTTCTTCGACGTCGTCGGGATCTGTGCGGTCCAACTCGTCCATCGCCACTCGTCTTCCTTCAGGATCGCGGAGCGTCAGCGCGCCGGATCCGGCAGATCGGGTTTGTCCGCGGGGCCGGGAGCCGCGGCTTCCTCGGCCTCGCTCGGCCGGAGATAGAGCGGTCCTTCGTCCGGAGCCGAAGGACCCAGTCGGGCAAAGCGTTCAAGGGCAAGCTCCGCGAGCGCCCGCGCCGCGGGATCGCGTCCGCGGCGATCGATGGAAAAGCCGCTCCGTTCCGTGGCCAGTTCCTCGAAAAGCCCGGCGTCGGGGCCCGTGATGAGCGCCTCGGGGTAAGTATCGAGCAGGGCCGCGAGGCGCGCAAGTGGCACGTCGAGCCAATCGCCCACGCGCTTGCCGCGTTCGTAGATCGCCGCGTAGACGCGGCCCTTCTTGCCGTCCAGGATCGGCGCGACGGCGCCGGGGAAGGCCTCCCGGCCCCAGGCCAGGCAGTCGAGGGTCGGCACGGCGACAAGGGGCTTGCCGAGGGCCAGGGCCAT
Organism: Spirochaetaceae bacterium; assembly: GCA_016794765.1. GTDB lineage: Bacteria > Spirochaetota > Spirochaetia > Treponematales > Rectinemataceae > JAEUJG01. The sequence continues at coordinate 3,580 of JAEUJG010000425.1, forward strand.
GCCCTTGGCCGTCGCCATGCCGATGCGGAGCCCCGTGAAGGATCCGGGCCCGGCGGAACAGGCGAGGAGGTCGAGGTCGGCCGGCGCGAGGCCGGCCCGGCCCAGGCAAAAATCAATGAGGTCCGTGAGGCGTTCCGCGTGCTTGAGACCCAAGTCCAGGCTCGCCTCGGCAAAGCCCGAATCGGTCTTCAGCGCGACGGACAGCAGGGCCGAGGCCGCGTCGATGGCGAGGACGTTCATGGAAGGAGCCCCTCCAGGGCCGCGCCCTCGATCCGGGCGCGGCGGGTCCCGTTGGGCAGGACGGAAAGCTCGATGCGGGCGGCGTCGGCGGGCAGGGCCGCCTCGATGCGCTCGCTCCACTCGACGAGGCAGAGCGCCCCGCGGTCGGCCAGGAGATCCTCGCCGCCGATCTCCGCGAAGTCGGCGGGCCCGGAGAGGCGATAGGCGTCCATGTGGTGGAGGCGGAGCCTGCCTTCGTACTCGGAAACCACGGTGAAGGTCGGGCTCGTCACCTCGTCCTCGATGCCGAGGCCGCGGGCCACGCCCTTGGCCATCACCGTCTTGCCGGCGCCGAGGTCCCCCCGGAAGGCTATGACGAGGCCGCCGGCGGCCCGGCGGCCTATCAACTCGCCGAGCGCTTCGGTCTCCTCGGGGCTCCGGAGTTCAAGCAGCTTCAGGGCAGGCCCCCGCTCTTGTCGAGTTCCGTGACGAGTTCCTTGATCGACCGAATGAGGGGCAGGATGGGCCACTCGGGCTCCTCGACGAACCTCGCGCTCACCTCCGGCGCGCCGATGGGTCGCCGCTCGACGGTGAAGACCAGGGCCTTCTCGAAGACCTTGCCCTCGCGCTCGAGGACGGCGATCCCCGTGAATTCCCTGATGTAGTGAAGGGGAGTCTCCTTGCGCCGGAGGTCCTTGAGCTCGATTATCCGCATAGGTCCATTCTACGGAATGCGCCGGAGCGGGTCAAGTTGAGCCCTTCCGGCCATCGTTCATTCGGCATAGCCGAAGACGCTGCCCAGGATCGCGTTGAGGCTCCGCTGGGAAATCTTGACGAACTGGAGGTGCATCACGCCGCCCGAGCCCTTGAGGCGGTTCATGCGGACCACCTTGCCGAAGGCGGCCAGGTTGCCCGCGCCGGGGTTGAATTCGATCTTGACGAATTCCCCCGCCTCGAAGGGGTTGGCCGTCTGCAGGCCGAGTCCGCCCGCGGAGAGGTCGACGATCGTGCCGGGATAGGCGATGCCTTCGACCCGCGCGTTCGTCTTCTCCTTGCCGCGGACGCGTTCCTTGGTCACGGAGACGTGGTAAAAGGAGCAGGGCACCCGTATCTCGCGGCGGACGTGGCTGCGGACGGGCAGGGCGCTCACCGCGTCGCTGTGGGAGAGGATCATCACTTCCTTGGGGCCGAGCCTTTCCCAACCGGAGACGCGCGCGGTGAACTGGTAGCCCTGGTGCCCCTTCGTGTAGAAGAAGCAGGAGAGCTTCGTGCCCTTGCGGAAGCGGATGGCCGCGCCGTAGGCGTCGTGCGCGGGCTCCACGGCGATGCCGCCGGGCTCCACGGCCACGATGAGCGAGGGATAGTTCTCCTCGCCGGGCGCGATGAATGAAATCGGGGCGCCCCGCCCGAGCTGGCGGGTCGAGGTGACCGGCGCGCCGAGGGCCTCCCGCCGCGCCAGCCGCTCGCGCATGGCGAAGAGCCGCGCCTTGCTGTCCTCGGCCAAGGCCTCCGATTCGGAGTTCTTTTCGATGTGGCGGTACACGTCCTTGAGGAAACCGTCGAGCTTGG
>JAEUJG010000438.1 GCA_016794765.1 Spirochaetaceae bacterium
GCCCTTCGCGACGGCGCTGAGCGGACCCATGGTCTATCCCGAGGGCATCGGCGGCGATCCCAACCGCTTCTACGACGGGATCCACGCGGCCTACGGCACCGGCTTCCGCCTCGGAGCCGCCTTCCCCACGGCCGCGGCCTACGCCTACCTCTACCAGGACTCGGCCCTCGGTTCCGGACGCTGGTCCGCCGATCTCCGCGGCCTCCTCGACGCGCGGAAGCTCAAGTTCGAGCTCTTCGCCGGAGCCTCCCTCGACCCGAGCGCTTCCTACGGCCTCTATCGCGCCGGCTTCCTGTTCCATTACGCGCCGGGCGCCGTCGGCGAGTTCTACGCCCAGGTCGGCCTTCCCCGGCTCGACCCGACGGCGGGCATCGGCATCGACGACTTCTACTTCCTCTTCGAACCCCGCGTCAACTTCTCCCCGGGTTCCCTCGCCATCACGGTCTTCTACCACCCCGCCTACTATCGCCAGACGGCCACCGACGAGAAGGGTTCCCTCGACCTCGGCTTCAACCTGAAGTTCGGCAGCCTCGCCGCGACCGGCTCGCAGGGCGGCGTGGAAAGCCTCCTGGCCTTCAGGACCCGCCTGACGGACAGCCCCCTCGTCATCGACGTGGCGCCCTACTATTCGGTGATTTCGGCCGGCCTCGAGTGGAATTTCAAGCTTGACCTCAGGGTCTTCCCCTTCCCCTCGGCCTGGTATGGCATTTTCCGGCCCTTCATCGGGGCCAAAACCTCCTTCTAGCGAGGATAGGCATGCGGCGCAGCACAGCGATCGGGCTTTTCGCCCTCCTCCTTCTCGCGAGCTCGGTTCCCGCCTTCGCCGTGGAGATCGGCGCGGAGGGGCGGAGCGGCAACATCCATTTCCCCTGGACAAGCCTAGCGCCGAGCGGCGGCGCCGCGCCCTTCCCCGCGACGAACCTGTTCTGGGGCGGCGCCGGCTGGCTGGCCCTCGACCTCGGCGAGGCCGCGCAGTTCCGCGTGAGCTACGAAACCGATCCGGTGCTCCGCCACCTCTTCGGCGCCCAAGTCCTCTTCGAGCGCGGCATCGCCCGCGTCGCCGTCGGTCCCTTCGTCGGCGCCTTCAACTCGCCGACGGCCCTTTTCAGCGCCGGACTCTCCACGACGGTGCGCTTCCAGTGGCCCGGCATCGCCTTCGTCTCCGTGCGCTCCGACGGCGGCCTCGCCGTGGGGCTCCTGGCCAGCGCGGCCGCCTCCGAACCCCAGGCGCTCGCGGAGCTCGCCGCCGGCTTCTACGCGCCCAACGCCATCGTCTCCGGCACCGTGACGGCCAAGCGCTTCACCGAGACCGACGCGGCCGGGCTCCTCGTGATCGACGCCCTCTCCCGCTACATGCTCCAGGTCGACGTCTACAAGAAGAACGTGCCCTACAACCTCGTCGCGAGCGCGGGCTACCAGCTCCGCTCCAAGTATTACCAGGCTTCGGCGACGACCGAGGCGCTCGGCAGCCTCCTCCTCGGCGTCAAGACGACGGCCCAGGTGGCGCCCGGCATCAAGGTGTCCGGCGACCTCTCCACCGGCTTTTTCGTCTTCGGTCTCGAAGGCCTGGCCGGGCGAAGCCCCGAAATGAACAGCTTCATGTTCTCGGCGACCCTCGGCGTCATCATCGACACGGCCCTCCTCGCGCCCGCGCCGATCAAGGCCAAGCGGAGTCCGACCGGACCGGCCGCCGCGCCCGCGACGCCACCGGCGACGCCCGCCGCCGCGCCCGCCCCTGCCCCCGACGCGGCCGCCCCCGCGTCGGAAACCGCCCAGCCCGCTCCCTAAGGCCAAGCGTTCATGAATCCTCCGCCCGCCTCGCCCCAGGTTCCGCGGAACCTCGCCGCTTCCCCCGCGGCGGCTCCCGCGGTGTCTCCTGCCGAGGGGGGCATTCCGAAGCGGCGCGTCTTGGGCATGCTCGCCCTCCGTCCGGCCTTATCCTTCGCCCTCCTCCTCGCCCTCGCCGGCTTCTTCGCGTCGCGGGGGGCCGCGGATCCCGTCGGCGACTCCGCGGCGTGGTGGCTGTGGCTCATCACCGCGACCAACGCCGCGACCCTCTTCCTTCTCGTCCGCCTCGGCGGCAAGGAGGGCCTGCGTCTCCGGGACTTCTATTCGGCGAGCAAGGCGAGCTGGCGCGGCGACCTCGGCTGGACCCTCGTCGCCTTCGCCGGCATCGCGGTGACGGCCCAGCTTCCGGGAGACCTCCTCGCCAAGGCGCTCTGGGGGACGCCGTCGGTGCCGAACAACCTCCTCTTCCGCCCCCTGCCCCTCTTCGCCGTCTATCCACTCTTCCTTTTGATGCCGGCGACCCAAGCCTTGGCCGAATTGCCCCTCTACTGGGGCTATGTCGCGCCCCGTCTCAGGGCGGGCGGCATGGCGCGCTGGAAGGTCATCGCCCTCGTCGGCGCGACGCTCTCGTTCCAGCACCTCTGCTTTTCCTTCCGCCTCGACTGGCGCTACGATCTTTGGCTGGCCCTCAAGTTCCTGCCCTTCGCGCTCTGGACGGGCTTCGTGCTCGAGCGGCGGCCGACCGCCATGCCCTACCTCATGGGCGCGCACTTCGCGGCCGACGCCGGTCTTCCCGTCCTCGCCTTCCTGGTCTCCCGGGGCATGATCCTCTGATCGACGGACCAGCGGCCGCTGAAAGCCGGGACCTCCATCTCGGCGGCGAGCGCGCCGTCCAAAATCGCACAACGCATACAGCCGTTCCCGTCCCGCGCCTTCGGTCGTGCTGGCCTGGCTCCGCCTGCCGCGCGGCTGGACGACGCCTGCCGGCGCGCGCTCGCGCCCATCGAACCCGGCCCTAAAAAAAAAGCGACGAACTTCGTCGTCGCTTTCTTGAGCCGCGCCGGGTTCGCCCTCCGGCCCTCATCATCCTGACTCGGGCCTCCGGGCCGCGCCCCTCGCTGGCGGCGCGCATCCTTGCGCGCCTTCCCGCGCTCCGCGCGGCGCTCGGGGCGTTCGAACCCGGCGCCCATCAATAAAAAAAGCCGCCCCTTCGGGACGGCATTGTCTCAGTGAGCCGCGCCGGGTTCGAACCGGCGACCCACGCCTTAAAAGGGCGTTGCTCTACCGACTGAGCTAGCGGCTCATAGTACCCCGCTACAGTAGCTGGCCGGGGCCTCCTCTGTCAACCGCGGGCCCGGGCCGCGACCACGACCCGCTTCAGTAGATGAAATCGAACGCGAGAAGGAGGTTGTAGATCGGCCGCCCGCCCGGCTCGTCGGAAAGCTCGCTGCCCCAAGCGGCGGCCTCGAGCTTGAAGGCGCCGAGGTCGAAGCCGATGCCCGCGGCGAGGAGGGCCTCGCTGAAACCGATCCTGACGGAAATGATGTCGAGGGCGCGGACCTCGAGCCCGAGGCCGAGGTTCAGGATGGCGTTCCGCGGCATGGGCCGGGCCAGGTCCAGGATGTCGCGGTAGTCGATCGCCAGGATGAAGTCGTCGACGTAGCGCCCGAGGATGCCGAGGTCGGGAGACCAGGAGCCGCCGACGGCGAGGTCCGTCGGCACCTTCGCCGAGCGGCTTCCCGTCAGGGCGCTGCCGGGGTTGCCGACGAAGCCGAGGAGGCTCGTGTACTCGGAGATGAGGCCGGGACTGTAGGCGTCCCTGCACACGAGGCCGGCGGAGAAGCGCTCCTCCCAGTTCCAGCGGAGGCCGAGGTCGAAGCCGATGCCGGTCGTCAGGTAGAAGGGCCGCGCGAGGATGGAGCTCGATCCGGAGATGAGGTTCTGGATGCCCACGAGGCTGTCCCGCGCGTCGAGCTCGCCGCGGATGAAGCCCTTGGCGAGAAGGCCCAGATCCAGGGCGTGGCCCTTGCCGAGGAGAAAGCGGTAGGCATAGCCGCCGGTGAGGAGGATGTCCTCGCTCGCCAGCACCCTGAGGGAGGTGACGCTCGCCGAGTTGAGCGACATCCTGGTGCGGTTGAAAAGGCCGAAACCGAGCCCTTCGCCGACGTAGCCGAAGGCGAGGGGGCCGGCGATCTCCAGACCCGCGTAGAGCTTGTAGTCGTTCTTGGCGAGGAGGTCGGCCAGGGCCGTCATGATGTCGCCGCCGCCGAGCATCAGGTTGGCGAGATCGAAGACGGGACCGGAAGCGCCTATCGCGAGGCGGGAGGCGAAGAGCTCCGGCTTGACCGCGACCATCGCGGCGGGATTGGCCAGAAGGGAGTAAAAATCGTCGGCGACCGCGGCGTGGCTGCCGCCCATGGCGATCTCCCGGGGAGAGCTCGCCTTGAAGGCCTCGATGGGCTGGGCGGAGGCGAGGGCCGCTGAAAGACAAAGCGCGGCTGCGACCGGCCCGATGGGGCGAATATTCATGATTGCGCCTCTTTTCATGTTGCGCTACGGGAGTTGCGTGATGAGGCCCGTCAGGGCGGCGATGAGTGGATCGCTCGGCCATTGCGCCTGCGCCAGGCTTATCAGGTTCGCCGCGTCGGTTTGTGCCGCCGCGGGGATCGTCAGGGCTCCGTCGTTGCCGGAATTGCCGTCAACAAGGTTGGCAAGCTCGTTGTCCGGCACCGCCGCGATGAGGATGGCCGCCGCCGCGATCGCGAAGGTGCCGGCGGAGGCTCCGTTCTCCGCAAGCGCCGCGACCTCCGCCGCGGACGATCCCGCAAGCACGCTGAAAATGGCGCCCGCTTCGGCGCCGACCTCGACGGAAACCAGGGCCGCGGCGATCGCGGCGATCTGGTCCACTGTCGGGGAACCGGAGAGCAAGGCCTCGAGGCCCACGTCCTGGAAGACGGCGGCGAAGGCCTCGTCGAGGCCCGACGCCACGCCCGCCGTGAGGGCCGCGGCGGCCAAGGCGCCCTCGTCGCCGGGATTCCCCGCGACCAAGGCGGCCATCGCGGGCAGGAGGGCCTGCGCCTTCGCGGTATCGCGGTTGTCGACCACCTCTTGGGCGTACATGGTCGCCTGGTCCTGGGTGAGGGTCTTGGGTACGGGCGGATTCGGCCGCGTCGCCCAAGAGGCGAGGGAGGTGGTGAACATCTGCTGGCAACCCGATACGGCCAAGGCCGTCAGGGCCACCGCGAGGAAGCGGAGCGGGCGAAGCAGGCTGGGAGCGCGCCGCATGGTAAACCTCCTAGACAAGGGACGCCGAATAAATCCGGAACATCCCTACATTATCGGCAGGAGCGGCGACGGCCTCCATCCTAGAAGCGGATCGCCGCCTGCAGGACGATTCCGGATCGGCCGTAGTCGCCGGGCACGCGTCCGATCTCCTCGGTGAAGACGGCCGCGTCGAGCTCGAGAACAAAGAGGTCGATGCCGAAGCCCGCGGAAAGCCAGCCCTTGTTCACGCCGGCGCGAAGGTTCATGAAGGAGAAAACCTCCAGGTCGAGTCCGGCGTGGAAGAGCTTCCAGATCGATTCCTTGTCCTTGATTATGGCGACGGGATCCTGGATCTCGAAATAGAGGGCGGGTTCGAGGAAATAAGGGATGAGCGCGGGCTTCCAGGAGAGGCCGACGGCGATGGCGGGCAGGAGGGCGGCTTCCAGGCCGGTGCCGGCCGCGCTCTGGATGTTGCCCGAGGACAGCGAAGAGAACAAGGTGCCCACCGTCGACTGGACGAGCTTGTAGGGCGGCGCGATGTCGCGGGCGCTCAAGCCCAGGCTCAGGGTTCCGAGTTCGAGCGAAACCCCGAAGTCCATCGCGAGGCCGAAGCTTGAATAGGCGTCCTCGCCCATGACCGGCGCCATCGGGTCGCCGCCGGACATGAAGGCGGAAAGGAGGGGGGCGAAGGCCCAACCGCCCGAAGGGGAGTCCACGCGGAAGAAGGGCCGGATGTCGCCGCCGAAAGACAGGGTCAGGCCGCCGAGCTTGATCGGTATGGCCAAGCCGATGACGGCGTTGGCCTGGGCGGCCTGGCTGATCTTGGCCCCAAGGGCGTTCGGACCGGAAACCACGACATCCTCGACCACGTAGGCGCCGATGCCGAGCCCCTTGCCGATATAGCCGAGGCCGGCGGAGAAGCCGCCGCCGAAGCCGTTCTCGGTGACGAAACGATTGAGGGTATCGACCATGGCCGCCTGGTCGGCTTCGCCGGTCACGAGCTTGGACAGGTCGCCGACATTCGCCACCGTCGGTTTCAGGTAGACCCAGGTCGAGGCGTCAAGAACGGTGAACTCGCTCTTGGCCGCGCCGAAGGCGCTGGGATTCCCGTAGAAGGCGTCGAAGCCGGTGGAAAGGGCCTGGAAGCTGCCGCCAAGGGCCATCGCCCGCGCGTCGCGGGGACTGACGACGGTTTGCGTGACCGGCTGGGCAACGACGGCGGCGGCGAAGGGGAGCAACAGCAGGAAGCAGTAGAGCCGTTTCATCGCGGTCTCCTTAGGCGCCGAAGTTGGGAAGGGTTATGCCGGAGGCCTCAAGTATGGAACCGAGGGGCGAAACCGGACTGTTGTCGAAATCGGGCATGGTCAAGGTTCCATCGACAGGAGATACGGCGGTTTGACCTGATACGAAGGGCCAAAGCGAAGCGCCGAGGTTGGAACCGCTCGTGGCGGCATCAAGCGCGACGACAAGCGCCGCAACGACCGCGGATTGCGCGCTGGAGATGATATCCACGCCGGGCTGTGCGCCGGCGGTCACGATGCCGCTACCGAGGGCAAGGTAGGAATCGTTGGCGTCGATGAATGCGTTGATCGCCGCGGTAAACGTCACTTCATCGGCAAGCACCGAGGCGGGAAGGGCGGCTTGCAGGTATTTCGTGGCGATCTCGGCATCGGTATCGCCGACCTCGATAGTCGGTGGAGAGGCCAGCGCCGCGACGATCCCGTCCACGACCGCCCCGGCCTGGGTCGTTTCGAGGAGGATGTCCGCGTAGAGGATCGCCGAGCGCTGCTCGGCGGCGGTGGAGGCGCTTCCCGTCCAATCCGCCTCAAGGGTCGCCAGCACCTGGGCCTTGGCGGCGGCGTCGCCCTCGAGGGCGGTGAAAAATGCCGCCGAAGCGATGCCATCCTGGGAATAGGCGCGCTCGTAGAGGCTCTCGGCGGGCAGGGCCGCGAGATCGGCGGCCTTTTGGTCGACGAGTCCGGCTTTTTGGAACCAGTTCGTCGTGAAGAAGGCATCGCAGGAAGTTGCCGCAAGGGAAACCGCCAGCACGAATACCACCGCCGAAGACCTACGCATCACCCCTACCTCCGCCGTCTTGAGGCTCGGAGCCACCGATCGGCATCTTAGAATCTATCTCATTTTGGAGATTTATCAAGCCCATAGCCGACGATGCCGGTCAAGAAAGCCAGCGCGCGGCAAGATCGTTGCCCTCTCCGAATCCCTCCTCCGGCTCGTCCGAATCAGCGAGTACGGAGGGTTCGGCGGCGAAAAGGGCGCGTTCAAGGCGGCAGCGAAGGGCCGTCCCTCGCTCCAAGCCCTCGGGCAGGTCCGTGACGCGCAACTTGAGATAATTCTCGGAGGTGGCCTGCCGCCAGTCAGGATTCGTCCCGCCGCCCCGCTCCAGAACGGCTTCGACCTCGCGGCCGAGCCATCGTTCGGCGTAGGCGATCCGCCCGCGCCGCGCCAAGGCAGCCAGCGCCGCCGCCCGCTCCCGCGCCGCGGCGTCGGGCACGCGGGGGCCCAGGTTCCAGGCCGCGGTCCCCGGCCGGGGAGAAAAGGGAAAGGCGTGGATCCAAGCCAGGCCGGCCTCGTCCGCCAAGGAAAGGCTTTCGGAAAAATCGGCCTCGCTCTCGCCGGGAAAGCCCACGATGAAGTCGGCCGCCAGGAAGGGATCGCCCTTGACGCGGCGCAGGGCCTCGACCGATCGCAGGACCGCCTCCCGGCCGTAAGGCCTGCCCATGGCGCGGAGGACGGCGTCGGAACCGGACTGGATCGGCAGGTGGGCGTGGGGCCTGAGGCGCGCTTCGGCGAAGACCTCCTGAAAGGCCGCGTCGATCCGGTCGGGTTCGTAGGAGGAGAGCCGGAGCGCGACGCGGCGCGTCCCGGCGAGCAAATACCGAAGTAGGCCCGGAAAGTCCCTGTCGCCGTCGCGGTACTGCGACAGGTTGACGCCGGTGAGGACAACCTCGGCGGCCCCGCCGGCCTCGAGGGCCTGGAGGCGCTCGAGGGCGAGCCCCGCGGCCAGGCTCCGCGCGGGTCCCCGGGCCAAACGGACGCGGCAATAGCCGCAAGCCCGGTCGCAACCGTCCTGGACCTTGAGGGAGGGGCGGGAATGAACCCCGAAGGCCTCGGGCTCGAAGGCGAAGGGGTCGGCGGACCCTTGCCGAGGTCCGGCGGCGCGCCCGTCGTCGTCCGTCCCGGCCGCGCCCGCGGCGGGGCGGCCGTCGAGCCAGCCCCGGATCGCCTCGTACAACCGGGGGAGCGTCGGCCGCTCGTCCGGGAACCTGGCTTTTAGATGGGTTGCCAGGGCGAGGATGGCCGATTTCTCGCCGCCGGGCAGGACAAGGATCCGGCCGTCCAGCGATTCGAGGGTGGAAGCCTCGAGCTCGGCGTAGCAGCCGGTCGCCAGGACGAGGGCCGCGGGATTGGCGGCCAGGGCCAGGCGGAGGAGGCGCCTCGCCTTGCGCTCGGCCTTGGCGGTGACGGTGCAGGTATTGAGGACGTAAAGCTCGGCCTCGGCTTCGAAAGGCACGAGCCGGGCTCCGGCGCGGCGGAAGGCGTCGGCCAAGGATTCCGATTCGAGTTGGTTGAGCTTGCAGCCGAGGGTGCCGAAGGCTACGCGAAGTTCCATCTAGCGGGCGCGGGCGGCGACCCTTTCCTTGCCGAGGAGGGCATCCTCCAGCCGGGGATCGAGGCGCAGGGCCTCGCCGTAGGCGCGGAGCGCGCCTTGGGTGTCGTTCGCCTTCTCGCGGGCCCAGCCGAGGCGGGCCCACCAGCGGGCGTTGGAGGGCGCGAACTGGAGGGCGGCCGTCAGGGCGATGTCGGCGTGGGAAAAACGCGCCTGCCGGAGATAGAGCTCACCCATGTGGTAATAGGCCACGCCGACCCGCGTGCCCTCGGGCAGGGCCGCGACGTAGGACTGGAAGTAGCGAAGCGACGCTTCGTTGCGGCCGAGCATGAAGGAAGCCTCGCCGAGGATCTCGACGACGCGCGGATCCCGCCGGATCGCGTAGGCCTTGAGGGCGTAGTTCTCCGCGTCGGCCCAGCGCTCCAGGTCGAGGAGGCTCCAGCAGAGCACGACGTAGGCTTCGATGTTCTGGGGATCGGCCGCGATTTCCGCCAGGGTCGCCACGCGCGCCTCCTCGCTCTTCCCGTCGAGGTAAAGCTTGAGGGCGTCCGTCTTGGCCGCTTGGGCAAAGGCCGCGGAAAGGAGGGCGAGGCCGAGGACGAGGAAGGCGGCCCCGCGGAGGAGCCTAGCGCGCATCGAGGACGGGAGCGGTCATGCGGCAGACGCCGTTGAAGCGGCAGCCGGTCTCCATGGTCACCTGGGGGGCGGTCACGTCGCCGTCCACCGAACTCGTCGCGAAGAGCTCCACCCGCTCGCGGGCGGCGATGTCGCCCTTCACCGTGCCGCGCACGGAGACGACGGCGGCCTGGATGTCCGCCTCGACGTTCGCCTTCTCGTCGATGTAGAGCTCGCTCTCGGAGCGGATGACGCCGCTCACGCGGCCCTTGATCATCAGGGGCTTCTTGAAGGACATGGAGCCGGAAAACTCGACGTCGCCCGCCAGGACGGTGTCGAGCTGCTCTTCGTCGATCGTGTTGATCTGGACTTCAGTCATGGCGTCCCATCATAGGCCCTTTGGGGCCGGGTTGGCAAGATCGCGTCCCGAAAGCCGCGCGAACACCGCCGCGAGCTCCTCGGGCTTCAGGGCCTCGGCGCGGACGGCGGGAGGGAGCCCGAGCTCTTCGAGGGCCGCCGCGATGTCGGCCTCGGCGCGGCCGGCCGCCTTCAGGTTGTTCTTGAGGGTCTTCCGCCGGGAGGAAAAGCCCGAACGCACGAAGGCGGAAAAACCCAGGCGGTCGCCGGCCGCGATGGGATCCGGCCGCGGCGTGAGCACGACGACGGAGCTCGTCACGTTCGGGACCGGCCAGAAGGAGCCCGAGCCGAGGTCGAAGAGGACCCGGACCTTGCAGGCGGAGGAGCAGAGCACGGAAAAGGCCGAGTAGTCCTTGCTGCCGGGCTTGGCCGCCATGCGGAGGGCCGCCTCCTTCTGCACGGTGAAGACCATGGGCGGCGGCGGCAGGGGCGCGGCCGAACCGCGGGCGGCGGCCAGGGCCTCGGGGTAGCGCTCGATGAGGAGGGCGACCATCATGTTCGCCACGTTGTAGGGCAGGTTGCCGAAAACCGCCGCGGGCGCTCCCTCCGCGGCGAGCGCGCCCTTCCAGGTTTTCAGGAAGTCGCCCTCGACGAGGCGGAAACCGGGCCGCGCCCCGAAACAACGCCCGAGCAGCCGCGCGAAACCGTGGTCGATCTCGAAGGCGGAGACGCGGAAGCCCGCCTCGAGGGCGGACGCTGTCATCGCGCCGATGCCGGGACCGATCTCCCAGATCGCCGCGCCCTCGCCGGAGGCGCCCTTGGGCAACACCGAATGCAGGACCTCGATGATGCGGTCGCGGGAGGCCCGGCTGACCAGGAAGTTCTGGCCGAAGCGCTTGGACATCGCGAGGCCCTCGGCGTCGAGGAGGGCCTTCAGGGACTGGGGCGAGTCATAGTTCGGGGAAAGCGGGGCCGGTGAGGAGCCGCCGGCCATCGGGCTCCCCGTATCGGGGGCGGCGGCGGACTCGGCCGCGGGGCCGGATTCGGTGTTCGACATGGGGAAGAGCATACACGAAGGCCGCGGCGAGGACAACGAGCAGGGCCGCGGCCCGGCCATCGCCCACTGAAAGTTCCGGCCAGCGCGCGAAAAAGGCCATCATGCCCGCCACAAGGCGGTGGAGGAGCCTTGAAACCGGGGCGAGGAAGGGTCCGGCCGCGGGAAACAGCCCCGCGAGGGCGGCGGCGCCAAGGCCCCAGTACATGTAGGCCGCGACCAGGGGCCCCGCCGCGAGCGAGGCCAGGAGTCCCCCGGGGTAGAGGGTTCCGAAGGCCAGGGCAAGGAGGGGCGTCGTAGCCGCCGGCGCCGCGCAGCCCGCGGCCAAGGCCTTGGCCGCGGCCGAGGGGAGGGCGGGCAGGAAGAGGTGCTCGAAGCGCGGCCCCAGGACGACGAGGCCCGCGATCGCGAGGTAGGAAAGCTCGAAGGACAGGCTCCGCGCCGACTCGGGATCGAAGGCCAGCGCCAGACAGAAGGCCAGCGCCAGCACGGTCCTGCCCGACTGCGGCCGGTCCGTAAAAAAGGCCAAGGCGCCGATCGAGTACATGAGAAGCGAGCGGAGCAGCGAGGGGCCGGGCCCGGCCACGAAGACGAAAAGAAAGGCGAGGAGCAGCGCGGCGATCCGCGCGCCGGGCTTGCCGACAAGGGGGCTGAGGAGGAAGCCCGCGAGGGCGGCGAGGATGGCGAGGTGCTGGCCGGAGAGGGCGAGGATGTGGGCGCAGCCTGCCCGCTTCCAGTCGCGGGCCTCGTCAGCGTCCAGGGCTTCGCGCGAGCCCATGAGGAGGGCGGCGAGGAGTCCGGCGGAGGCCCCTCCCCCGCCCGCCGCCTCCAGGGCCGCGCCGAAACCCGCGCGGAGCTTTGAGCGCAGGGCGGCCAGGGCTTCGCCCAAGCCCCGTGAACCAGCCGCCCCGGGTTGCCCCGTCTCGACGCGGAGGTCGGCGGCGCGGGCGAAAAACGCGGGCGGCCCCGCCCCGCCTGAAGCCGCCGCCCCGCCTGAAGCCGCCGCCCCGCCTGAGGCCGCCGCCCCGCCTGAGGCCGAACCGCCGCCGAGCCGCGCCCGCGCCTCGATCCGCGCCCCCGCCTCCAGGACCGGCCCCTCGCGCACGAGAAGGCGGCCGCTTCCGCCCGCCGAATAGCGCCCCGCCATCCCGGGCCCTTCGACAAGCAGGGCCTCGAGCTCGAGAGGATAGGACCTGTAACCCTTCGCCGTCGGCGTGGAGTCGCCCGCGAGCCGACCGGCAAGTCCGGCCACCTTGAGTCGTGCGACCAAAGCGATCGAGCGCCACGGCGGGCCG
>JAEUJG010000444.1 GCA_016794765.1 Spirochaetaceae bacterium
TGGCCCGCCGGGGCGGCCGGGACGGCGACGCGAAGGCCACCGGTCCCGCCGCCCTGACCGGCGGCGCCACCCGCCCGGGCGGCGCGGAAGCCCCGGTCGCCATCAACGAGGAGCGCGCATGAAGGACGGAAGGAACAGGGCCGACGTTCGGCCGGGGGCGAAGGTCGCCATCGTGCTCAAGGCCGACCAGGGTACGGGGCGGCTGACCGAGGGAATCGTCCGCGACCTTTTGACGAATTCCGTGACGCATCCGCACGGGATCAAGGTGCGGCTCGAAACCGGCGAGGTCGGCAGGGTGAAGCTGATCCACGAGTAGGGGCTAGGCCTCGGTCACGAAGGCCAGCAGCCGCCGACTGATAAGTTCCTCCCGCCGGCGGTAATCCGCCAACGAATCGGGGCGGCGTTCGAGGAGTCCGGCGAGGAGCCGCTCGAAATCCGGCGGCAGCCTTGGAAGCTCGCAGGCGTAGTAGAGCCGGCGGTCCTTGGCCGGGGCGTAGCTGTCGTTGGCGTAGAATAGGCAGGGGATCGCGGCCTCAATCGCCGCGTCCAGGTTGGCGTGGAGCTGGAGCGCCGCTTCCCGGCGGATCCACCGATCCTGCTTGTACTCCGAGAGAAGGTAGCGGATTTCCCCGAGGCGGGCGGCTCGCAGGGACGCGCGTTCCGCGGCGAGGGCGGGCGAGAGCGCGGCCATCGCGGCGGTGAAGGCGCCTGCGTCTTCCCACAGCAGCCGCGATTCGCCGAGGGCGAATTTCGCGGCTTCGTCCCGGGCGAGAAAGGCCTGCCCGTCGAAGAGCTCGCCGAAGGCGATCTGGAAGCCTTCGCCGCCCCGACTCACGCAGTGGTAGGGAATGTCCGGATCCTCGTCCGGCCCGAAGAGTTCCTCGGCGCCGAGGCCGCTTCCGCGCCTGGAAAACACGGTCACGTCGATATTGCCGCCGAGCTTGCCCGGAAAGTAGTCGCCCCTGGCGACGCTGCCCGAGAGGAGGATCGCCGCGAGTCCGGACTTGGGAAGCCCGTCGGCGAAGGAGCGCGCCGCCCGGACCCGCTCGGCGACGAAGCCTCGTTGGCGCTCCGCGACCTCCCGCATGGTCAGCATGCCGCGCTCCCGCCGCCCGGCGCCGCCGGCGCTCCGGCGATCGCGCCTTCCCGCAGGGACGCGAGGGCCGCCGCGAGGGCGGGCACGCCCCGCCCCGACGTAGCGGTTTCGCGCAACGCGTCGGTGCTCGCGGCGCCGGCGGCTTCGGCGCCGGCGGCTTCGGCCGCGGCGGCGGCGGCCGGGCCGAGGCTCCAGTCCGGCGCGCCGGCGGGGCCGCCGAGGAGGAGGCGGCGGGGGGCGCCGAAGCCGGGCGCGACGGGGCGGAAGCCGAGCCGGAGCGCGAGGCGCCGCCCCCAGAGGAGGAGGGCGTGGGCCTCCGCGTCCGCAGCTTCGGCGCCGTCTAAGAGGAGGGCGACCTCGAGGAGGGGCGGCGCGGCGGCCTCGGCCTGGCGGAAGCCGCCCGACTCAGCGTCGAAGACGACGGCGGCGGTGGAGAGGGCCCGGCCGAGGGCGCCGGAGAGGGCGAGCTCCTCCGGCAGGCCCTGCGAGAAGTCGCCGCCGGGCCCGAGGAGCCAGAGGCGGTCGGCCCGCGACAGGGCGAGCTCGACGTCGTGCGTGGAGAGGACGACCGCCTTGCCCGATTCGCGGGCGAGGCGGCGGCAGAGGTAGAAAAGCTCGAGGCGCGAGGGCGCGTCGAGGAAGACGGTGGGCTCGTCGAGGATGACGAGGGGCGTGTCCTGGGCGAGGGCGCGCGCGACGAGGACCTTGCGCTTTTCCCCGTCGGAAAGCTCGGCGAAGGGCCTGGCGGCGAAGGCGGCCATGCCGACCGATTCGAGGGAGGCGCGCACCGCCTCCCGGTCCGACTCCGCGAGGCGGCCGCGGGCGTCGGTATAGGGATAGCGGCCGAAGGCGGCGATCTCGAAGACGGTGAACCAGCCGCCGGAGGGCTGCTCCGTGAGGACGAGGGCCACGAGCTCGGCGCGCTCCGCGAGGCCGAGCCGCGCGACGGGCCGGCCGCCGAGCTCGCAGTCGCCGGCGAGGGGCGGCTGGACGCCGGCGAGGGTACGGAGGAGGGTCGACTTGCCGGCGCCGTTCGGGCCGAGGAGGCAGACGAAGTCGCCCGGCGCGAGGGACAAGCCTATGCCGGCGGCGACGACGCGGTCGCGGGGAGCGCCGTTTCCCGCGCGGGCGCGGCCCGGGCCGGGGCGGCGGGCCCGGGCGGCGCGATAGCCGATCGAAAGCGCGCGCGCCTCGAGGAGGGGCGCGGCGGCCGGGCGGCGGCGCGCGCTCACGCGCGTTCCTCCGCGCTGCGTTTCACGAAGACGGACAGGATGAGGGGCGCGCCGACGACCGCGAGGAGGGGATTCACCGGGAGGACGGAGCCGTCCGCCGGCAGCTGGGCGACGAGGTCGGCGCCGAGGCAGAAGGCGGCCCCCATCAGGGCGGAGGCCGGGATGAGGAGGCCGTGGTCGGAGGAGCGGAGCCAGCGCCGGGCCGCCTGGGGAGCCGCGATGCCGACGAAGGCGACGGGGCCGCAGAAGGCGGTCGTGGCGCCTGAGAGGAGGGCCGCGGCGGCGATGGCGCGGGCCCGTTCGCGTTTCACGTCGACGCCGAGGCTCGCGGCGTAGCGGTCGCCGAGGAGGAGGGCGTCCAGGGGCTTCCGGGCGCGCGTCAAGAGAAGGAAGCCGAGGGCCAGGGCGCCGAGGAAGACCGGGAGCTGGCGGAGGGTGACGCCGCCGAAGGAGCCGTAGGTCCAGGCGAGGTAGACCTGCACCTTGGCCGGGGCTCCGAAGTAGACGAGGAGGGAGACCGCGGCTCCCGTGACGTAGCCGACAAGCATGCCGAGGATGAGGAGGGTGACCGCGTCCTCGAAGCGGCGGGCCAAAAAGAGGACCAGGGCCAGGACGGCGCCGGCGCCGAGCGTCGCGGCCAGGGCGAGGAGGGCGTAGCCGCCGAGGCCGAGGCCGCCGAGGAGGGAGGATGCGCCGCCGCCCGCCGCGAGGACGAGGAGGGCGACGCCCACCGAGGCGCCCGAGTTGATGCCGAGGACGTCGGGGCCGGCCAGGGGATTCTTGAAGACGGTCTGGAGGAGGAGGCCGCTGGCCGCCAGCGCGGAGCCCGCCGCGAGGGCGACGATGGCCTTGGGCAGGCGGAAGCGGAGGAGGATGGCCCCGTTGGCCGGGCTTTCGGCCGCGCCGCCCGCGAGCACGCGGAGGGCTTCCGCGAGGGGGACGCGGACCGAGCCGAAAAGAAGATCCGCGACGAAGAGCGCGGAGACGGTCGCGACAAGGAGGGCCAACCGCCGGGACCTGGCGGACGGCGGCCACTCCGGCTCGAGGATCCGGGCTTTGGTCACCGGAGCCTCTTGTAGTAGTGGAGCTCGCCGCCCAACTTGAGTTCGGGGCGGAGGATGCGGACGAGGTCGGCGAGGACTAAGTCGGGGCGCATGACGCCCGATTCGTAGTAGTCGTTGGCGCCGGCCTCGTTCACGCGCAAGGTGGGCGAATAGACCGCGCCTTTTTTGAGGACGGGAAGGTCGGCGATGCGCGCGTCCGAGGCGGCGAGGGCGGCCAGGGAGTCGGCCGCGCCCGGATTGAGCCAGAGCTCGGCGCTGAGACCGCGGGCATAGGCCGCCTCCACGGAGAGGGGGATGCCGCCCGTGCGGCCGTCCTCCGCCCAGAGATAGTCGCCGCCCGAGTCCGCGATGAAGCGGGCCTGGTAGCTCTTGCCGCCGGCGACGGTCCAGAGGCCTTGGAAGGGCGCGTTGACGAGGACCTTGGGCCGCGCTCCGGAACCGCCCGCGGCCAAGGCCTTGAGGCGGAGGTAATCCCTTTCCACCGCGGCGAAGCGCGCCTCGGCGGCGGCCTCCGCGTCGTAGAACAACGCGATGAACTTCATCCATTCGGCGCGGGCGAGGGGATCGGACTCGTTCCACTCGCCGTCGAGGACGACGGGAAGTCCGGCCTCCGCGAGCTTGGGATGCGAATCCCATTCGTTGCCGACGCCGTAGGTGAAGATGGCGTCGGGGGCGAGGGAAATGAGGAGCTCAACGTTCGGGGCGAAGTTGCGCGAGGTCTCCACCGCCTTGCCCGAGGCGACGCGGGCGCGGACCTCGGGGGAACTCACGTAGGCGGCGTTGTCGAGGCCGACGAGGCTTTCGAGTCCGCCGGCGGCGAGGATCTGCGGAAGGTAGGTGGAGGAGTAGGACACGACGCGGCGCAGCGGCGTCTCCATGAAGACCGCCTTGCCCGCGTAGGCGGGCCGGGGCTTGCCGCGGGGATAAAGGACATATTCGAAGCGCTCGGTCGCGCCGGGCCAGGGCTTGCTCACCGAGACGAGCTTGTAGCCTTCGCGATAGGCGACGGTGAAGCCGGTCGCGTGGCGGATGGTCGCCCGGGCCGGGGTTTGGGCCGCCGCCGCGCCTTGGGCGGGAACCTTCGCCGGCGGCGGAGTCTGGGCCGAAAGGGGAAGGATCGAGGCGAGGCCGAGGGCCAAGACAAGGGCCGAAGCGAGGCCCGGCCGGGGGCGGCGATTGGCGTGGGGCATGGCGAAATCCTAGCGCCGCGCGGCGGGAGACGCAAGGAGTGTGGGTCCCCCGCGCCCGGCGGTTGCCGAGGCGGACAAGACAGGGTAGGATTGGCGCCAGCTTTAGGGCTGTTTTCGGAGGATTACGGGATGGACCCCCAGAAAGACGTTCTCGGTTTCGTAGGCATCGGCGTGATGGGCAAGAGCATGGCCGGCCACCTTCTCAAGGCCGGCTACCGCGTGCGCGTCTTTACGCGCAGCAAGGAAAAGGCGAAGGAGCTCCTGGAGCTCGGCGCCGAATGGGACGAGACTCCCGCCCTCCTCGCGCCCAAGTGCGCCTGCGTCTTCACGATGGTCGGCGTCCCGAGCGACGTCGAGGAAGTCTACTTCGGGCCGAAGGGCCTCATCGACAACGCCCGCCCCGGCACCCTCCTCGTGGACACGACGACTTCCCGGCCCGACCTGGCCCGGCGCATCGCCGAGGCTGCCAAGGCCAAGGGCCTCCGCGCCCTGGACGCGCCGGTTTCCGGCGGCGACGTCGGCGCCCGCAACGCGACCCTGACCATCATGGTCGGCGGCGAGGCGGCCGATTTCGCGGAGGTGAAACCCCTCCTCGAATGCATGGGCAAGACGGTGATCCTGCAGGGACCCGCCGGCGCCGGCCAGCATACGAAGATGGCCAACCAGATCGTCATCGCCGGCAACCTGGCCGGCGCGGTGGAGGCCCTCACCTACGCGCGGGCCGCGGGCCTCGATCCCCGGATGGTGCTCCAGAGCATCGGCGCGGGTTCGGCGGGCAGCTGGCAGCTCAACACGATGGGCCCCCGCATGCTCGACGGCGACTTCGCGCCCGGCTTTTACGTGAAGCACTTCCTCAAGGACCTCCGCATCGCCCTGGAGGCCGCCCGCGAGATGAAGCTCAGGCTTCCCTTCCTGGCCATGGCCGAGGAGCTGTTCGCGAAGGCCGAGGCGCAGGGCATGGGCGACAACGGGACGCAGGTCCTGTATCGCTTCTACGAGCGCGGACTCGTCTAGGCAAGGCCCGATGGCAGCCAATCCCTTCGCGGATCCCCCCGAGACGGCCGTCACCGCGGGCGCCTTCGAACTCGGGCGCTTCAACGCGCCCTTCGCGCGGGCGAACATGCTCGACGTCGCGAAGCCCTACCACTACCCGGTGCCCCGCTTCGCCAAGAACCTGCGCCTGAAGGAATGGCAGGCCTTCCAGTTCGGCGATTCCCGCTGGTTCTTCTTCTCGGCCCTCTACAACGCGAAGATCTTCAGCCTGGCGATCTTCCACGCCTACGACCGGCAGACCAAGCGCCGGTACGGCCTCCAGCGCGTCATTCCGGGCAGCGCCCTGCCCTTTTCCGAGGAGCTGGAGCGTTCCCATGTCTCCTACAAGGGCTCCCGCTGCCGCCTCGAGTACGAATGCGCGCTTTCCGAGGGGGTGATCGCTGTGGAGGTCTCCCGGAGCCACCGCGACCCCGCGCGCGGTTTTTCCGGCGATTTCCGCTTCGCCTACGGGCCCAAGAGCTGCGCCCCGAGCTCCGTCTGCCTGCCCCTGGGCTTGAACCGCGCGATGTATTCGATGAAGGCCCTCATGCCCCTCTCGGGGGAGTTCCGGGCCGACGGCGAGACCTTTGGTTTCGATCCCGCCTCGGCGATGGGCATCATCGACGAGCACAAGGGCTACTATCCCTACCAGCTCCGCTACGACTGGGTGACGGGCTTCGGCCTGGATCCCAAGGGCCGGCGCGTCGGCTTCAACCTGACGAGCAACCAGGTGCGGGATCCGGCGCGCTACAACGAGAACTGCCTTTGGGTGAACAACAAGGTCTGGCCCCTGCCGCCCGTCCGCGTGACGCGGCCCGCCGGCCCCGAGGGCGAGTGGATCGTCCAGGACACCGAGGGCATGGTCGACCTTATCTTCGTGCCCGAGGTCAAGAACGACCTCCGCTTCAACCTGGGCCTCGTGCGCAGCGACTACCACGGCCCCTTCGGCTCCTTCCGCGGCGTCGTCAAGAACGGCGAGGGCGAGAAGATCGAGGCCGAACGCCTCTTCGGCGCCGGCGAGCAGAAGTACCTGCGGGTCTAGGTCCGGCGGGCCCACGTGGGGCCTTCAGGCGGCGCCGACGCTCTTTCGGTGGACGAACTCCGTCGGGGCCAAGATCCTGAGGCCGACCTCCCGGGGCTCGAGGACCCGGCCCGTCGCCAGGCCGAGGGCCGCGAGTCCCATGGCGGCGCGCGGCACCTTGATGGTCGCGAGAGGCGGATTCATGTAGGCCGAGCCCGGTTGGTCGTTGCAGCCGACGACGGCCAGGTCGGCCGGTATCGAGAGCCCGGCCTCCGCCGCGGCGCGATAGACGCCCAGTGCCATGTTGTCGCTGGCGACGAAAAGCGCGGTGGGCCGGTCCTCCCGGGCGAGCAGCTCGCGGGCTTGGCGGTAACCATTTTCCGGCGAGTAACTCCCCCCCGCAAGGAAGAACTCCTCGCGATAGAGGCCGAGGGCCGCAAGCTCGGCGGCGAAGCGGATGGCGCGAGGGTCTTCGATTTCCCGGTCTCCGCGTCGGCCCTTCTCCCGGCCGCCGACGTAGCCGACCCGCGCATGCCCCGCGGCGGCGAAGCGTTCGGCGATCTCCGCGACCGGGCCGGAGAAATCCGCGACGACCGCATCGACGCCGGCGATGCGCGGATCGAAGTCTACCGCCACCGCGTCGCTCCTCGCGGCGAGGTAGGAAGCGAGGCCCGCGTCGCAGGCCCCTTCGCTGCCGATGACGAGCAGGCCCGCGGTTACGCGGGGCAAGGCAGCCAGGTCCGCCTTTGAGCGGTAGAACAGCTCCTCGACCCGCAGGGAGCGGCGGGCGGCGGCGACCTTCACCGCGTGGTGGATCGACAGGTAGTAGGGATCGTCGAGCTCGTCCTCCGCCGAATAGAGGAGGAGGCAGGCGAGAGGAGCGTCGCCGCGGGCCATTCCCGCCTCGGCTACCGCTTCCGCCGCCGCCTCGCGCCGGCGTCGGGACGGGGTGCGGTATTCGAGATCGTCGGCGACCTCGAGGATAAGCGCCCGCTTTTCGGGTCCGATCGACAGCGTCGAGTCCTGGTTGAGGACGCGGGAAACCGTGGCCATCGAGACGCCGGCTCGTGCCGCGATGTCCTTTATTCTAGCCATGCCGCGATGGTAGTGATCTCTCCCCCCGCCTGTCAACCGAAAAGTTTACCGGTTTTTACCGTAAAAGGCGCCTACTCCGCCGCTGTTTCCCGACCATTGCCGTGTTGCTGTTTGCGGTTATCTAGGAGGTGTCCCTGCTTGGCGGTTGGCGGGATCTTGATGCGGGCGAAAAGTAAAAATCAGTAAAAAATCTTGACAATTTACCAACCTGCCGTATCCTACGAAAGGTACGATCCATAACGGACCAATCGAAGGAGGCCTACATGAAGAAAAGCGCTCGCGCCCTCGTCCTCGGCGCGCTCGTGCTTTCCCTTCTCGCCGGATGCGGCGGGAAAAAGGCGGAAAAGGTACAGATCCGCTTCGCTACCTGGGATTCCGAGGAGACGTTGACCCTGCAACAGGCGATCGTCGACAAATTCAAGGCGGCCAATCCCGATGTCGACGTCGTGCTCGAAGGTTACGGAGATGATTTCGATACGAAGATCGCCGCCGGCATCGGCGCGGGCGACGCTCCCGACGTCATGTACATGTGGAATTTCGCCCACTACAAGGGCGGCCTCGAGGAACTCGAGCCCTGGATCGGCAAGGAGAAGCCCGAGTTCAAGAAGGATTTCTACGACACCCTCTTCAACTACACCTCGATCGGCGGCAAGGCCTTGGGCCTGCCCATCGGTTATACGACCCACGTCGTGTATTACAACAAGGCCCTCTTCGACAAGGCCGGCGTCCCCTATCCGCAGGGAGACTGGACCTGGGACCAGCTTTTGGATACGGCCAGGAAGGTCGCGAATCCCAAGGAGAAGGTCTACGGCTTCGCTTTCCAGGGCGGCCCCGATCCCTACGATTTCGAGCACTACCTCTGGAACGCCGGCGCCGCCTATCTCGGGCCCGACGGCAAGCTGAAAGGCGGCCTGGACGATCCGAAGGCCGTCGCCCTCCTCGAGAAGATGCAAAAGGCGATCAAGGACGGCTACGCGATCTCCAGCGAGGGTTCGGGCTCCAAGGAGCTCCGCTCCGGCAAGCTCGCGATGTTTGTCAACGGTTCCTGGTCCATCCCCTCGATGAAGAAGGACGGCATCGCCTTCGGCCTCGCGAAGATGCCCTCCGTCGAGCCCGGCGCCAAGTCCGTCAGCGTCGTCTCCGTTTCCGGCGTGTCGATGTACAACAAGTCGAAACACAAGGACGCCGCCTGGCGCTTCATGAAGTTCTGGACCTCCGCCGAGGCCAACAAGCTCCGCATCGACTACGAGATGCCGGTACTTCGCTCCGTCGCCGAGGGCGAGAAGCTCACGAGCGACCCGATCGTGTCGGTTTTCTACCAAATGCTCGAGCAGTCCGGCGGCAGGACGCCCACCTCGTACAAGGTGGAGTCCTGGAGCGAGATGTCCGAGACGATTTCCGAGGCCCTGCAGAGGGTCTTCAACCCGACGGTCCTGGAGGCGCCCTCCAAGGCGCTTTCCGCCGCGGCCGCCAAGTAGGCTCCACCTCGGTCCGCCGCCCGGGGGGGGTCCCCCGGGGCGGCGGACGCCCCGATCCGCGCGCCGGAGGATGGACGGCGCGAACCACGACAACAAGGCAGGTACGCGATGCGCGAAACGAGCGCCCCGCGGAGGGTCCGCGACCGTCGTCGCGCCTGGGCCCCCTATCTCTTCATTTCGCCCTGGATCATCGGCTTCGTCGCTTTCACCCTGGGGCCGCTCCTCTTCTCCGCGGTGATGAGTTTTTTCGACTGGCCGGTCATCGGCACGCCGCGCTTCGTGGGGATCGGCAACTACGCCAAGATGCTGACCGGCGACGAGCAGTTCTGGAGGTCGCTCGGGATCACGCTGAAGTTCGCTGTCTTCTTCGTGCCGCTCAACATCGTCGTGGCCCTTCTCCTGGCCCTGCTCATCTCGCGGCCGGTGAAGGGAGCCTCCGTCTTCCGCGCGTTGTTCTATCTCCCGGCCGTCGTGTCGAGCGTCGCCGTCTCCGTCATCTGGGGATGGATCCTCAACTCCGAGTACGGCCTTCTCAATTATCTCTTGTCCCTCTTCGGCATCCAGGGACCCCGCTGGCTCTCCGACCCGACCTGGGCCATCGTGGCCATCGTGATCGCGAGCCTTTGGGGCCTCGGCACCATGATGCTGATCTTCTATACCGCGCTCAAGAGCATCCCCCGCGACATCTACGAAGACGCACTGATCGCGGGCGCTTCTCCAGTCCGGCAATTCTTCGCGATCACTCTTCCGCTCATCACGCCCTCCCTCCTTTTCAACCTCATCACGAGCACGATCGGGGCGATGCAGCAACTCTCCCTCGTCCTTCTCCTCACGAAGGGCGGACCCCTCAAGTCGACCCATTTCTACGGGCTCTATGTTTACCAAAACGCCTTCAAGCACTTCAAGCTCGGATACGCTTCGGCCAACGCGTGGTTTATGTTCTTCGTGATCCTCGCCCTCACCGCCCTCCTCTTCAAGTCCTCGGCGGCCTGGGTCTTCTACGAGAACGAGGTCGCGGCCAAGCCCCGCAAGGGAGGCTCCTCGTGAAAATGAAAGGTTTCGGACGCGCGGCGACCTACGCGCTCCTCCTCCTCTGTTCGCTCTATTTCCTCTTTCCCTTCATCTGGATGGTCCTGACCGCCCTGAAGACCGAGGCGGAGGCCTATGTCTTTCCGCCGAAATTCCTGCCGGGCGAGTTCCGGCTCCACAACTTCGCCGACGCCTGGAAATCCCAGCCCTTCGGCGGTTACCTCAGGAATTCCCTCGTCGTGACCATCCTCACGACGGTCGGGCAGGTGGCGAGCTGCGCCTTGGTCGCCTACGGTTTCGCCCGCTATTCCTTCAGGGGAAAGGGCGTCCTCTTCATGATCCTGCTCGGGACGATGATGATCCCCTGGGACGTCACGATGATCCCGCTTTACATGGAGTTCAAGGCCCTGGGCTGGATCAACACGCTCAAGCCTCTCATCGTGCCGGCCTTTTTCGCCTCCGCCTATTACGTCTTCCTCCTCCGGCAATTTCTCATGGGGATACCGAAGGATTTCGAGGAGGCGGCCCGGATCGACGGCGCGAGCGAGTTCCAGACCTTTTATTCCATCTTCGTGCCGATGATGAAGGCGCCGCTCATCCTGGTCGGCGTGCTCAACGTGATGGGCGTCTGGAACGATTACCTCGGCCCCCTCATCTTCCTCAACTCCCGGAACAAGTACACCCTGCCGCTCGGGCTGGCCGCCTTCAAGGGTGCCCACGAGATGCAGGTCATCCCGATCATGGCGATTACGACGCTGATGATCCTCCTCCCCGTCGCCGCATTCGCCTACGCCCAGAAGTACATTGTCGAGGGCATGAGCGGCGCCTTGAAAGGGTAGCGACATGGAACGAATCAAGCGCGTGGCCGCGGAGTGGGAGGACCACCGCCTTCTCCACCGCGGCCGTATGGAAGCGAGGGCCCATTTCGGCCGCTGGGCCGACGCCGAAGCGGCGCTCCGCGGCGACGAAGCCGAGCGCCTCGGGGCCCTTTCCCTGAACGGCGAATGGAAGTTCCTCCATCTCGAAGGACCCGAACTGTCGCCCGAGGGCTTCGAGTCGGAGGCTTTCGACGACTCGGCCTGGGACGACATTCCCGTGCCCTCGCATTGGCAGCTCCAAGGCTACGGGAAGCCCCATTACACCGACGTCTATTACCAGTTTCCCGTCGATCCGCCCTTCGTGCCGAGGGACAACCCGACGGGTATCTACCGGCGGCGCTTTCGGCTCGGGCCTTCCGCCGGCCGGCGGATCCTGCGCTTCCACGGCGTCGATTCCGCCTATCACGTCTGGGTGAACGGGCGGGCCCTCGGATACTCCAAGGTCGCGCGGATGACGGCGGAGTTCGACGCGACCGACCTCCTCCGCGAAGGCGAAAACACGATCACCGTGTGCGTCTACCAATGGTCGGACGGGACCTACCTGGAGGACCAGGACATGTGGTGGCTCTCCG
>JAEUJG010000446.1 GCA_016794765.1 Spirochaetaceae bacterium
GAGGTCGATGGGGCTCGTCTTCGGGTTGTTGCAGACCTCGAGGACCTTGGAGACCGTCGTGGGCAGGCTCGGCATGCCGCCGACGTAATCCTTGACCCGGCGGAGGCTGTCATTTCCCGGCATTGTGCTTCTCCCTGCGCATGATCTCGATGAGCCTGGCGAGCCGGGGCGACACGGGCACGCCGGCTATCTCGATGGGTTTGCCTTCCGGCGTGGTGACGACGGGCGCCGCCTCGGGGGGGATGCTCTCCGGAAGCTCGAGCTTCGGCGGCAGCTCGCGGCGGTCGACGGGCAGCCGGCGGTCCCGGCCTTCGCGGCGTTCGGCGCCGACGCGGCGGTCGGGCGTCTTGGAGCGGCGGTCGGCGCCCGCGGGCGATCGCCGGTCGCCGCCGGAGCGGCGGCCGGCCGCCGAGCGGCGGGGATCCGCGGGCCGTGAGGCCTGGGCCTGCGCGAGAAGGCCCGATGGCTTCCCTTCCCCGCCGCCCCGCTCACCGTCGACCGCCCCTTCGCCCTCCTCGGCCTTGAGCAGGTCGATGAGGCCGTCCATCTTGGCGCGGAGGCCGCTTTCCTCGAACTCGGCGCGTTGTTCCTCGGGCAGCTCCTCGGAGAGACCCTTCAGGTATTCAAAAAGCTTGGCCGCGCGGTCGCCGAGCAGATCGCCGGCGGCGCCGGATTCCTGCGTCCCCGCGTCCGGCGTACCAGCCTCCGGAGAGCCGGCTTCGGGTCCGGGGGAAGTCTCGGCCTCCTCGGCGCCTTCCTCCGGCCCGGGATTCGCCTCAGGCTCGGGCGCGGGGCCGGGTCGCGCGGGCTCCGCCGGCTCCGCGGGCTCCTCCGGCGATGCGGGTTCGTCGAAGGCCGGGGCTTCGAGCTCCTCCTCCGCGAGTTCCCCAGGATTCCCTTCCTCGGCCCAGATGTCCTCGGGCTCTTCCTCGAGCAGAAGATCCTGGGCTTCGCCCGCCGCCGCCGGCGCTTCCTCCGCTTCGGTCCCGGTAGGCGCTTCCGCCTCGAGATCCTCTTCGAGATCCTGCCCGGCCTCCTCTGGAACTTCCTCGGGGGCCTCTTCGGGGAGCTCCCCGGAAAGGTCCTCCCCAAGCGGCTCGCCAAGGAGGTCCTCGAGGTCGTCGCCGAAGCCCTCGTCGCCGAGTCCGGGATCCTCGATGTATTCGGGCAGGTCCTCGACGCTCTCCGCTTCGGCGGAAAGCGGGAGCTGGTCCATGTCGAGAATGTCGTCGTCGGGTTGGGAAAGTTCGATGGGCTCCGCGGGCCGCGGCTTTCGGGGGCTGGGCCGCGGCTCCGGCGGCGGCTCGTAGGCCGGCGGCTGCCGGTACTGCGGCTGATAGGGAGGCGGCTGCATGGGCGGCATGAGCACCTGGATGGGCGGCATCTGCTGCGGCGCCTGCTGCGGCATCGGTTGCTGATAGGGGGGCGGCGCCTGGGGCGGGGGCGGCGGCGGGGCTTCCGGCTGCCGCGGACGGCGGCGGTCGCCGCGGCCCTGGGGCTCGGAGGGCTCCTCGTCGAAGCCGTAGCCTTCGGGCTCGCGGCGCTCGGGACGGCCCGGTTCGGGACGCGCCTCCTCGCGGGGCGCGGGCCCGGCGCCGCCGGACGGCTCGCGCAGGTCGCTCTTGTCCGCGATGGCGTCGAGGCCGCGGGGACGGTCGTCCTCCTCGGCGAGCTCGAAGACGGGCTCCTCGCTCTCCTCGAGGATGCTTTCGTCGAGAGGTTCCTCGCGGTCGTCGAGGAAGAGGAGCTCCTCCTCCTCGGGCCCGGGCAGGGCCTCGGCCGAGCCGAAGCCGGACAGGGGGAGTCCCGCGTCGCCCTCGCCGCCGGCCTCGCGGGCCTCCCTGGCGGCGGATTCCGCCTCGGCGGCGGCGAGCGCGGAGGCGGCGGCGGCCTGGGCCTCCCGGCTCGCCTGGTTGGCGTCGCGGAGGCGGGAGATGTTCTTCTCCCAGGCCTGGCGGAGGCCGGCGCCGTAGTTCTTCACCGCGCTCTCGTAGACGCCGATCCCGTCGAGGAGGTCGTCCACGGTTTCGTTGCCCTTGAGCCCGCGCAGGGTGACGAGGCGCTCGGCGGCGCCCACGGACCGCTCGTCGTCGCCGAGGGCGCGATAGGCGGCCGAGAGTTCGGCCTGCACGAGGGGGTCGTCGGGATTCTCGCGCTCGAGGTCGAGCAGCGCGGCCTTGGCGCCTTCCCAGTCGCCCTTCTTCGCCCGGACGCGGGCGAGTTCGAGCCGCGCCGCCCGGTCATCGGGCCTCGAGTGGATGTAGGCGAGGAGCTCCTCCTCCGCGCGGGCGAAGTCCCCGCGGGCGGCGGCGATGCGGGCGAGCTCGACCCGGAAGCCAACCTCGCGCGGGTCGAGCCTGAGGAGCTTCTCGTAGATGCCCCTGGCCTTCTCGTCCTCGCCCTCCTTGGCCAGGAGGGCCGCGTAGGGCTTCAGGGCCTTGATCTCGTCGGGCTTGCGGCGCAGGACCTCCTCGAGGGCCGCCCGCGCCTCGCCGGGCTTGCCGAGGTTCTCGTAGAGGCCGGCCAGGTGGACGCGGAGCTCGTCGTTGTCCGGCATCAGCTCCACGAGCCGGATGATCTCCTGGAGCGCGGCGTCCCAGCGGCCGGCCTTCTCGAGGACCTGCTCGATGTTGAGGGCGGCGCGGATGAAGGAGGGATCGGCCTCGATGGCCTGCCGGAACCAGCGCAGGGCGTCCTCGACGCGGCCCTCCTCGGCGTGGACCAGGCCGATGTCGTTGCGCGCCTCCGCGTTGAGCGGATCGACGGCCAGGACCTGCGTGAACAGGTCGATGGCGCGGCGGTGCTTGCCCGCGTGCAGGAGGGCCAGGCCGTACTTGTTCATCGCCTCCACCCAGCCCGGCCGGGCCTTCACCGCCTGTTCGTATTCCTTGAGCGCCTCCTCGTGCTTGCCGAGGGAATCGTAGGCGTAGCCGAGGTTGTAGTGGAAGGAGGGGTAGTTCGGGTCGACCTGGAGGCCGCGCCAGAAGATGCGGACGGCCTTCTCGGGATCGCCCATCGCGCGATAGACGCCGCCCAGGTTGTTGTAGGCCAGGACGTGCCCCGGATCGAGCTCGATGGCCTTGGCGTAGGCCATCTCCGCGGCCTTGAGGCCGCCGGTCTGCCGGTGGGCGTTGCCGAGGGTGAAGAGGATCTCCGCGTTGGTCGGCGCCTCGTCCAGGGCCCGTTCGAGGGCGCCGATCGCGTCCAGGGGCTTGCCGAGCTTTAGGTAGGTGTCGCCGAGTCCGAGGAGGGCCTCCACGTTGCCGGCCTGGCGGCCGACCACGCTCGTGAAGGCGCCGAGGGCGTCCTGGGCCCGGCCGGTGCGGAGATAGACCGTCCCGAGGAGGAGGCGGGCTTCCTCCGATTCGGGCCGCTCCAGGAGGAACTGGCGGGCCATGCGCTCCGCCGACTCGAAGTCGCGGAGGCGCAGGGCGCCGCGGGCCCGCTCGAGGAGCTGGGTCGGGTTTTTCGCTTTGCTCGTGCTGCTCATCGTGAGGTCCTCGAGGGGCGGGCGGAGACCTCGGTGGAGAATTCTCCCGCCCTGGATGCGGATCCGCCCCGGAGGGCGGCGGAATCGTAGGCCGCGACGGCGAAGTAGAGGAGGCGCCCGTTCGCGATGCCAGAGACGAGAAGAGAGGTGGCCGCGCCCGCGTCGATGGGGCTCGGTCCCTCCGCCGCCCCCGTGCCGAAGTACTCGCCGGGCGCGTCGCCGTAATAGACGAGATAGCCCGCGAGGTCCGATTCGGGCACGCGGGACCAACGAAGCTCGATCGCGCCGTTCCGCGGCTCGGCCGCCAGGCGGGCGGGCGGCGGCGGCGGCGGATCGGGCTCGTAGCGGAGGCCGATGGACGAGAGGGAAGGCCCGAGGCGCCCGCCCCCGTCGGGGTAGAGCTCGGCCCGGAACTGGAGATAGCGCCCCCGGGCCGAATCGGGCAGGGCCTCGCCCGAACGGAAGGGGATCCAGGGCGGATCGTCCAGGCGCCAGGCGGCCCAGGAGTCGGCGATGCGGTAGTAGAGCTCGACGCTTGAGGCGCCCGGCGTCGTCGCCCGCGTCTCCGCGGAAAGGAGCCGGCTGTGGCCGAAGCCGAGGTCGATCACGGGGGAAAGCACCAGGCCGGGATCGCGCCCGAGGGGCCGCAGGGCGGGCTTTTCGATCCAGCGCCGGGAGATCCTGAGCTCGTCGAGGAGGCCGGAGTAGTCGCCGGCGACGGCGAGGGAGGAGGTGGCGCCGATGGCGGGGGAGAAGACGCCGCCGCCTTCCCTTCCGCCGCTCGTAGCGTGGGCGGCGGCCTCGGGCACCCCGTCCACGAGGTACTCGAGCAGGCCCGTGTCGCCGTCGAAGCGGAGCAGGTGGTGGGACCAGGCCCGCGGGACGAGGGGCGAACGCGCGCGGAGCTCGATCCGCGTCGCGGCGGCGCCGCCTGAGTCGGGCCGCTCGAAAAAGTTCTCGAGGCTCCAGGAAACCCGCCCGCCGGCCACGACGCAGGACAGGCGCTGCGGCAGGACGCCGCCCGGGAACTTGCGCAGGGATTGCCAGAGGAGGATGACCTCGCCGTTCTCGGCGACGGCCGGAAAGAGCCAGAATTCCAGGCTGAAATCGCGGAAGCGCGCGTCCTTGCCGAGGAGGGCGCCCTTGCCGGGGACCAGGGCCAGGGAGGAGCCGGGGCCGCGGAAGGAGGCGGAGCCCCCGCCGAGGAGGGAAGCCGGCCCCTCGATCGCGAAGGCGGGACCGGCCTCGACGGCGTAGTTGCCAGCCTCGTCGCGGGGCGTCGCGCCGCGGGTGTCGAAGTGGAGGAGGAGGTCGGTATCCTGGTCGGGACGGTAGGCGGCGTGGGAAAGGACGAAGGCGAGCTCTCCCTTGGCCCCGGGCAGGGCGGCCACCCCGTCGACGATCCAATCCCCGATGAGGGGAACGGCCCCGGCGAGGGGCAGGGCGGCGGGGGCGCCCGGGTCGAGGGGCCGGCCGTCCTGGGCGAGCCTTTCGGCGCCGCGGCCGGGAGAAAGCGCGATGCGCGCCTCGAGCCCCTTACCCGGCGAGGCGGCGAGGGGGGTGATTCCGGCCGAGACGGCCGCGATCAGGGCGAGAAGGCAGACTATTCCCTTGTGTCTCATTCGTGCGTACATTTATTATCGTACACTATGGACCAGAATAAAGCGCCGAGAAAGCCCCGAGCCGCCGGTAATGCGGAGGAAAAGCCTCCAAACCCCGCCGAAGCGCGGCTTCTCCGCCTCCGGAGCCTCGTAAAACAGGCGCCGGGAGAGCCCGGCGTCTACATCATGCGCGACGCCGACGCCAGGATCATCTATGTCGGCAAGGCGAAGGTCCTCAAAAACCGCCTGGGCTCCTATTTCACCGGCCGCAAGGACCTGAAGACCCGCCACCTCGTCTCGCGCATCGAAACCATCGAATGGATCATCGCGCCGAGCGAATACGAGGCCCTCCTCATCGAAAACAACCTCATCAAGGAACACGGGCCGAAATACAACATCAACCTGAAGGACGGCAAGACCTATCCGAGCGTCCGCGTCACCAACGAGCCCTTCCCCCGCGTCTTCCGCACCCGGCGCATCGTCAACGACGGCAGCTCCTACTTCGGCCCCTTCCCGAGCGCCGAGACCATCGACGTCTATCTCGATCTCGTGCGCCGGCTCTTTCCCCTGCGCCGCTGCGTCGTCCTCAAGAAGCGCGACGCGCCCTGCATGTATTACCACATCGGCCGCTGCTCGGCGCCCTGCGCGGGCAAGATCAGCGCCGAAGACTACGCCCTCCACGTCGAGGAGGTGAAAAAACTCCTGGCCGGCGACACCGAAGCCCTCCTGGCCGAACTCAAGGAGCGCATGGCCGAGGCTTCCCTGGCCCTGCGCTTCGAGGAGGCGGCGCGCCTCCGCGACGCGGTCCAGGCCATCGAGCTCTTCGCGGGCCGGGCCAGCGCCGTCGACTTCGATCCCGCCGCGCGGGACTACGTGGCCTGGGCCGCGGACGGCGACCTCGTCGTCTTCGCGACCTTCCAGATGCGCGGCGGCAAGCTGACCGGCCGCGACGTCTATCGCAGCCGCCTCTACGGAACGGAGGAGGAGGCCCTCGAGTCCTTCCTCATGGGCTACTACGAGGAGGGCCGCCCGCCCCCGCCGCGGGTCTTCCTCCCGGCGCCGCCCGAGGGGATCGGCGTCGTCGCGGAGTACTTCCGCAAGGAACTCGGCCTCGAGGTCGCCTTCCTCCCGCCGGACGGCGCCGGACCGGAGGAGGAGCGCCGCCACGCCGCCGCCCTCGCGATGGCGAGGGAAAACGCCCGGGAAGAGCTCGCCAAACGCCGCCGCGAGCTCGGCGACCTCGCCGGCATCGAGGAGCTCCGCCGCGCCCTCGGCCTCCAGAGCCTGCCCGAACGCATCGAGGGCTTCGACATCGCCCATCTCCACGGCAAGCACACGGTGGCCTCCCTCGTTTCCTTCAAGAACGGCATTCCCGACAAGAAAAACTACCGCTACTTCAAGATCAAGAGCCTCGAAGGCGAGGTGGACGACTTCGCCTCGATCCGCGAGGCGGTCGCCCGGCGCTACACGAGGCTCGTCAACGAGGGCGCGGACCTGCCCGACCTCATCCTCGTCGACGGCGGCGCCGGACAGGTCTCCGCCGCCCGCGAGATCCTCGAGGCCCTCGGCGTCGACTCCGAGCTCGCCGGCCTAGCCAAGCAGAACGAGGAGATCTACCGGCCGGGGGCGGAGGCGCCGATCGTCCTGCCCAAGGACTCGCCGGCCCTCCGCGTCCTCGTCGCGGTGCGCGACGAGACCCACCGCTTCGCGACGGGACTGAACCAGCGCCTCCGCGCCTCGGAGCTCAAGTTCGGCATCCTCGAGGGGATCGACGGCGTCGGCAAGGCCAGGGCCGAACGCCTCATGCGGGTCTTCGGCTCCCTCGGCGCCATGGCCGGGGCCGGCGCGGAGGCGGTCGCCAAGGCGGGCGGCCTCGGCAAGGCGGAGGCGGCACGGGTCCTGGAGGCCGTGCGCGCGGCGCTCCGCGACAAGGGCGAGGAGCTCGGCGAGGTCCCGCTCCCCTCCGCAGCCCCCACCCCGGTCCGGGCCGAAGCCCCGGCCAAGGCGGCCGAACGGGCGCCGGGCTACGCCGGGGCGGCGCGGCCCAAAACCGGCGACAAGGGCGACAAGGAAGGGACATGAGCGGATACGAACTGGTCTACCTCGACGCGGACGACACCCTCTTCGACTACCGGCGGGCGGAGCGTTTCGCCCTCGAAAAGGCGACGCGGGATTTCGGCCTCGGCTGCGACGAAGGCTTCCTCGCGGACTACGCGGAGATCAACGGCGCCATCTGGAAGGAGTACGAGGAAAAGCGCATAACGCAAACCGCCCTCCGCTCCGAGCGCTTCCGGCGGCTCTTCGGCCGGCTCGGCCTCGCCGCCGACCCGCTGGCCTTCGGCGAGGCCTACCTGGACTGGCTCGGCCGGGCCTCATTCCTCCTCGAGGGCGCCGAGGAGACCTGCGCCTACCTCCACGAGCGGTACCGCGTGGCGATCCTCACGAACGGCGTCGCCGAGGTGCAGAAGAGCCGCCTCGCGGCCTCGCCGATCGCCGGCCTCGTCCACCACCTCATCGTCTCCGAGGAGGCCGGCTTCAGCAAACCCGACCCGGGCATCTTCGCCTACGCGGAGGCCGCCACCGGCATCCGCGACAAGAGCCGCATCGTCATCGTCGGGGACTCCCTCTCGTCGGACATCCAGGGCGGGCGCAACTACGGCATCGACACCTGCTGGCTGAACCGCGCCGCCGCCGCGCCCCCCGCCGGCCTCGAGCCCACCTACACGATCGGCGACATCCGGGAGCTCGCGCGGATCCTGTAGGCGCCGGTACGGGCCGGCGCCGGGACGGACGGTCGTCCACCCCGCCTCAGGGGACGAGGGCGAGCTTCCTGCCCGGCTCGAGGACGAAGGCTCCCGCCCCCGCGGCCTTGGCCCGCGCGGCGAGGTCGGCCGCGTTCTTCGCGTCGTAGAGGCCGTCCGCCCCGGAGTGGATCGGCAGCACCCGCTTGGCCTTCATCGCGGCGGCGCAGCGGGCGGCCTCCTCCGGCCCCATGTTGTAGAAGCCGTCGCAGGGCAGGAGGGCCCAACCGATGCCGTAGGGCGCGAACTCCGCCATTTCGGGGAGCCAGGAGGTGTCGCCCGCGTGGTAGAGGACGATCCCGTCGAAGGAGACGAGATAGCCGAAACCGCTTCCGCGCCGATGGTTCCTGTTGGCGGCCGGCAGGGCGCGGACCGTCACCGGACCGTAGCTCCGCGTCTCGCCTTCCTTGATGGCCGCCAGGCCCGGCCCGGCGGCCGCTCCCGCCGGCGCGACGACCACGGCGCCGGCCTTGCGGGACACGAGGCCGACCTGGTTGTGGTCGCCGTGGCCGTGGGTCACGAGGACGAGGTCCGCAGGCTCGGCGTAGTCCCCGTCGGCGTAGGGATCGACGTAGATCACGAAGCCGGAGGCCGTGCGGATCTTCACGCTCGAGCGCCCGAAATAGGAAAGCTCCGCCCCGGACTTGCCCGCCGCGCCCGGCTGGGCGCCCGCGGGCCCGGCGGCGAGGGCGGCCGCGGCCAGGCAAAACAGCATGCTTTTCGTTCCCATGGGATGTCCTTTCCGCCCCAAAGCCCGGGCCCGCGCCTTCAGGTCTTGAACGACTTGATGAAATGGGCCATCGTCTCGTCGAGTTCGGCGGTCTTGGCGGCCAGCCCGTCCGCCTCGCCCACCGCGCGCCCGAGCTCGGAGTTCCGCGCCCGCATCGCCTCGGCGAAGCGGCGCGCGTCGGCCGAGGCGGTCGCGGCCTCGCCGAGCCGCAGGGCCATGGAGGCGGCAATCCCGTCCAGGGAGCGCGCGGTGTCGGCCACGCCCGAACCCAGGGTCTCCGTCTCGCCGAGGAGGCCGAGGATCTCGCGGCTCCGCGCCTCCTCCTCGCCCATCGCGCGGGCCATCCGCGAGGCGACGGACTCGACCGCCTCGGAGGCCGCGCTGATCTCGCCGAAGGCCTCGCCCGCGCGCTGCGCGGCCGAGAGGGCGGCGCGGATCAGGCCCAGGATCTCGGCGAGGCTCTCCTTGTTGCGCCGCGTGTGCTCGGCGGTCGATTCGGCCAGGGCGCGGATCTCCTCCGCGACGACGCTGAAGCCGCGGCCCGCCTCGCCCGCGTGGGCGGCCTCGATGGCCGCGTTCATCGCGAGGAGGTTCGTCTTGGCGGCGACGGCGGCGATGAGGCGGTTGATCTCCGAAAGGTCGGCGCCGCGCTTGGCGACGGCGCTCGCCGCTTCCGCCGCCGCGCGCACCGCGGACTCGCCCGCGCGGACGCTCGTGGCGAGGTCGGCGGACTTGAGGCGGGCGCTCTCCGCCTCCACGGACAGGCCGCCGACGGAGCGCATCACCGACTCCACGCCCGAACTGGAGGCGGAGATCCGTTCGGACTGGTCCCGCGCCTTCGTCGAGAGGTCGGAGGCGAGAATGGTGAGGGTCTGCGCCTCGCCCAGGACCGCGCGCAGGGCCTCGTCCTCCCGCTCGATGGTATCGATGGCGTGCCCGACGCTCGAGCCGATGTCGGCCGCCGCCGTCGAGGAGGCGCCGATCCCCTCGATGAGGCGGCCCTGCACGGAGGAGAGCTCGCCGTGGAGCCGCTCGAGGCCGCGCAGGCCCTCCGCCAGGCCGTCGCAGAAGGAGTTGACCATGCCGGCGATGGTAGCGATCTCGTCCACCGAGCCGATGTGCACGCGCGCGCGGAGGTCCCGCTCGCCGGAGGACAGACCCTCGAGCTGGCGGTGGACGGAGCGGAAGAGGAGGCCCGTGTTCATGTTCCAGATCAGCATGAGCACGATGACGACGGCGAAGAAGAGCCCTGCGGGGAGAAAGACCCCCGCGGCGAAATAGCCGAGCGCGGCCTCCGGCGGCGCGGCCTCGAACAGGAGGATGGAGCGGGAAAAAGCGAAAAGGAGGGACATGAGCGCCATGAACAGGGGAATTATGAAGTTTTTCCGCCGCTGGCGGGGCTCGCGGAGGGTGGCGGGGTAGCTCGTCACGCCCTGCGCGAGGAAGGTCTCCAGCACGAGCTTGTCGGCGAGCACGAAGGCGAAGGAGGCGGCCAGCATGCCGAGGGAAAAGGCGAAGAGGAGGAGGGTGACGCGGATCTCGGCCTGGACGCCGATCGCCCGGCTCGCGGGCCCGAGGCCGAACATGAAGGCGGCGCTGAGGAGGAAGAGCCGGATCAGGGCGTTCAAGGGGACGGCGCCGAGGGCCGCGAGGGCCCGGGAATAGGCGGCCTCGTCGGCGGCCAGCCCGGCCAGGACCACGTCGAAGCGCCGGCCGAGCGAAGCGGTCAGCACGAGGACAAGGACGAAATAGCCCGCTCCCGCGAGGGCCAGGACGGCGAGGGCCCGGCCGGGCGGAGTCTCGGGAGCCTTGGCGAGAAAGAGGACGGCGCCGGCCGCGAACGCGAAGGCCGCGGCGGCGGCGGCGATGATGACTTGAAAGATCCGGGACTTTTTCTTCATGCGGCCTCCGCGATCCGCGCTTGGCGCGCGCTCGCCTTTACCCGTTCATGATAGGAGGCCTCCCCGCGGCTGTCAAATCGCGAGGCCTCCCGGCGGCGGCGGGGGCAGGCCGGGGCGGCGGCCCTCCAGGAGCCGCCGCCGCTCGCGCCAGTCGGGACAGAGCCGGCCGAGAAGATCGTAGAAGGCCTCGTCGTGGCGGCGCTCCCGGAGATGGGCCAGTTCGTGGCAAACGACGAACTCCGCGGCCTCGGGGGGATACTCGGCGAGGGAAGCCGCCAGGGTCACGACGCGGCGGTCCGGATTGCAGCTGCCCCAGCGCGAGCGCATCGACCGCACCCGGAGTTCCGGCGCCCCGGCCCGGAGCTCCCGCCCGAGGCCGCGGGAGCGGGCGCCCGCGACGCAGGCTTCGAAGATCGCGGGGAAGCGGGCCTTGGCCTCGCGGACATAGAGGCGCTCGATGGCGGCCCGGAGCGCCGCCCCGTCTCCCGGATCGGGCGCCTCCACCACGAGGAGGCCGGCGGCGCGGCGCGCGCGCGCGGCGCGGCCGGCGGGCCT